>NZ_SOFC01000015.1:0-1553 GCF_004402825.1 Cryobacterium sp. Hz9 | reverse complement strand
ACGGTGCCGGGGCCGGACTGATCGACAGCCGCCATGAGCTCCCTGGCCGTCGTCACGGTGACCGTGGCGGCCGGGCAGTCAGCGTAGCGGTGGGTGTCGATCGGTGCCGGCGCCGGCGGCGCGGTGCTCGGCACGGCCGGGGCCGGCACCGAAGGCGTGGAGGCAGCGGGCGCGGGCGTAGGAACGGGTGGGACGGCTGCCGCCGCGGTCGGCGCCGCGGTGACGAAAGCGTCGACGATGCTGCTGGTGCCGTTGGAGCGGCCATCCTTCTGGCCGGTGCGGCTCACCTTGATGGTGTGTGTTCCGCTGGAGAGATTGGAGGTGCTGAACAAGTTCTGCTGGTACTTGTCCGTAGCCGAGTAGCCGTTGACCGTAGCGACAACCTTGCCGTCGATCGAGATGTCGCTCGTGCCCGAGCTGCTAGTCGTACGCGCGACGTAGGCGACGGTCGACCCGGTGAAGGTGAGTGAGGCGCTCGATGTGGCGTAGGAGTATTTGATCGACGCGCCGTTGTCGGAGGGTGAGCCCGTCGTGCGCCAGGTCCCGGAGTACTTGATCTGTGAGGAGTTGCTGTCGACCGCCGTGGTGCCGGCGGGCGCGGTGGCAGCGGAGGCCGACGCGAGACCGACGGGGATGATTGCGGTGAGGGGAACCAGCGCGGTGATGGCGACGGCCGCGATGATGGCACGTCGGGGGAAACGAGAAAACAATATGGCGAGACCTTCCGGATGTTCATGGACAGGAAGCTCACGCCCAGGAACCCGACGGGGTTTCGGCGCAAACAATCCGCGTGACGCGGCGGCGGTCGCCGAGCTCACGTCATCAATTAGCGTCTGAGCGGCTGCGCGTTTCCCGTGTGTAAATGGGTTTGTGGGCAGCATCATCACGAATGTGGTCGCCTCTGCTCGTGTGAGCACGCCCGGAGGCGTCGCGGATCGGCCGGCCGGTACGGCGGAGAAACTGAGCAGAACTCGATGATTTTGCTCTGACCAGTACAATTTCATTTTGTGGGCAGTGGCCCCTGTGGCACGGATGACGTTCTCGTGCCGCCTCGACAGGGCAACGCGAGGCGCCATTCACTATTTCTGTGAAAGTGCCGAGAGTAAATGTGACACTGTTGAATTCTCGGTCACCCGGGCACGGGTTTGATTCCTGGCGGCCGAGAATATCACGCTCAGCGCGCGGGGTCTGGGCGGAGAGTAGGAAAACGTGCCCTAAGGCGTGCAGGGAATGTTCGAGAATCCCTCGGCTGCGAGAGTGATCGAGTTCGAACAGGACACGTCGGTGTCGCTTGATTTCTTGCCGCCCTTCTCGTAGATGAAGAAGGCGTAGCCGCCGGCGTCCACCGCACCCGAATTGTCGATAAAGGTATTGCGCAGTCCCCAGCCGGTGACGCTTCCGTTGACCGCAAAGCCGTGCAGGGGACTGTGTGTGCCCTGATTTCCCTCGATTGTCCAGTCGTTGCCCTTGACCTTGACCCATTCATTGGCTCGCGGCATGTTGGCGCCATCGATGACGTTGTCGCGAATGATGCCGTTCGAGGTGCCTTCCTT
>NZ_SOFC01000020.1:0-1384 GCF_004402825.1 Cryobacterium sp. Hz9 | reverse complement strand
GTGTGAGTGTCGACGTGTTCTTGTGCCATGGTGCTTGCTTCGCGGACGAGAGCCGCGTCGCGGCCGACTTTCGCTGCCGTGATGGCCCCGTCGTAGAGCAAGACCAGGCGAGATGTCGCCGTGGATGTAGTGTCTGCACCTATGAGGTTGGCCAGATGTGTGCGAACGACGACGCGATAGTGTTTGGCGACTGTGCGTACTGCCGCGCATTCCGGCAGTTCGATCACAGCGTTGGTGAATGGGCAGCCGTGGAAGGTGTTCAATTCGACCGAGCGGGCAAGGGCCTCAAATAAGGCTGCGATCCGCTCCCGGCGCGGCGAGAGCGGATCGTCCAGGATGTGGGCGTTTCTGATCCAGCCGTCTAGTTCCTGTTCCAGGTAGGCCACGACGAGAGCTTCTTTGTTGGCGAAGTTGTTATAGAGGCTGGCTTTGGCCACGCCCGCGTTACGTACGACGAGGTCGATCCCCGTTGCATTGATGCCGTGTTCGTGGAACAAGCGGCCCGCCGACGCGAGGAGGCGCTCCTTGGCGCTCACTATCGGGGTGATGGTCGACGAATGCACACTGCGATATTACCAGACCGATCGGTATAGTTAATGATGGCCAGATCGGTCTATCTCGGAGGTAAATATTTATGTCTGAAGTCAAGATCGCCGTCGTCATTTATGAGCCCATCGACTCCGACACCTCACGCGTCTATCGCGGTCTCAAGACCGCCCTCGAATTCAAGGACGCCGGCGATGACGTCGTCGTCGTTTTCGACGGGTCGGGCGTTAAATCCCTCGCCGCCATCTCAGACCCCAAGCACAAAATGAACCCCTCGCCGTCGCCCTGCACGACAACGTCCGGGGCGCCTGCGCATTCTGCGTCACATCCCACGGGGTCACCGACGCTGTCGAGGCCGGCGGGTGGCCGCTGCTCACGGAGTACAAGGGCGAAGCAAGTATCCGTTCTCTCACCGTCGAGGGCTACCAGATCCTCAACTTCTAAGCACCACGCCCGACCCTCGTCCCCTGATACGAATTGGAGTTCCCATGGCCCTGACAGTTCTTCTTGACCTTCACCTGAAACCGGACGCCGTTCTCGGTGCGCCAGCCATGCTGCGAGACATCCTCGCCGGGACCCGAGCATTTGACGGGTGTCTGGGTGTTGACGTGTTGCTTGATTGCGAAGATCCCGCCCACATGATCGTGCTGGAGAGATGGGCGTCGGCCGACGCTGAAGCGGCCTACCGTGAGTGGCGCGCGGGTGCGGGTGCGACCGACCTGGGGTCATTGCTAGCCAGCGCCCCCCCGGTCTCAATGTTCGACACTGCCAACGACATCTGACTGAGCACTACGGCGCACACCCAAGGTCATGCTCACGTTCTCGGGCGTGCGCTGTG
>NZ_SOFC01000005.1:0-1063 GCF_004402825.1 Cryobacterium sp. Hz9 | reverse complement strand
GTCATTCTCGGTGGGTTTGTCGGCTGGTTTGTTGATCCATGCCGTCTCGGGAATGGAGAGAATCTTAGGTGCCTGGGTCGTGCTGAATCGCTCTGGGAAGCGCGCGCGTGCCGCGTCCAGCGTCGCTGCTCGTTGGATGGCTTTCGCTGCTGCGAGGCCGTAGTGGACGTCCGCTGGGGTGTTCAGGCCGATCCCGGAATGGCGATGTTCGTGGTTGTAGCCGTCGACGAACGAGGCCATGAACGTCGTCGCGTCGGTGAGGGAGCCGAAGCGTTCGGGGAACGTCGGCGAGAATGTCAGGGTCTTGAACCACGCCTCGCTGTAGGGATTATCGTTACTTACCCGCGGCCTCGAATGCCACTTGGTGACCTCCAGATCCGACAACAACGCCGCGACGGTCTTGGACGTCATCGACGTGCCGCGGTCGGCGTGCACGACGTGTGGGACGCCGTGAATGCCGAAGATTTCCTTCATCATCTCCACCGCCAGCTCGCCCGATTCCGACGCGTGAACATACGCGCCGACGATGTAGCGGGAGTAGATATCGATCATCACGTAAGCATCGAAGTACTTCCCCTTGACCGGTCCAGCGAGTTTCGTAATATCCCAGCTGAGCACCTGGCCCGGTCCCGTCGCCGTCAGCTCCGGGATCGCTCGGGCTGGATGGCGTGCCAGACGGCGGCGGTCCTTGACTTGCTTGTTCTCGTTCAGCACCCGATACATCGTTGATATTGAGCACAAGTAGGTGCCCGCGTCGAGCAGCTGCGCGTAGATCTGGATCGGCGGCAGGTCCACGAACGGCTTCGAGTTGACGACGTCGAGAATCTGCCGGCGGTCGGCATCATCGATCTTGTTCGCCGGTATCGGCGCCGGCCCGGCCACCGGAATGCGTGGTTTTCGGGTCGCGGTCGCCCGAGGAATCCCGACCAGGTCGGCCGCGACGCGAGTCGAGATTCCTCGGCTGGCCAGTTCGCGATAGGCGGTCATTACGGCTTCGTGTGCGGTGTTTCGTCCCGCGAGCTCTTCGAAAGACTTTCGAGTAGCTCGTGCATTTTTGACATGA
>NZ_SOFC01000001.1:0-127056 GCF_004402825.1 Cryobacterium sp. Hz9 | reverse complement strand
TACCTTCAGTCCGCGCCGAGAACGCGGCACAATAGAACACACAACAAGTGGCTCAGTTTTCACCGTCGATAGTGGCTCAATTTTCAACCGTCGTCGACACGCGGATTGGATGGAACCAATGCTTCCATGCCGGACATTGTTGAGTATGGACACCTTTGATCTCCTAGCCACAGACTCCGCACTGTGGTTGCACGTCCGCGGCGGGAATGGACGCGCGTTTGGTGTCCTGTTTGACCGCCACCGGGATCGGGTTTTCGGTCACAGCCTTCGGCTGGTTCGCACACAGGCGGAGGCTGAGGATGTTACTGCGATGGTGTTCCTCGAAGCTTGGCGTTGCAGAACACGAGTTCGGTTCGTTGATGAGTCCATCCTCGGGTGGCTTCTAGTAACCACTAACAACGTGGCGCGGAATCAACTTCGGTCCGGTCTCCGACACCAGCGACTTCTCCGAAGGCTTCCACCGCCGGATTCTGTGCCTGACCACAGTGAGGCGGTGCTGGACGCGATCGACCTTGGCTCCACAGGGAACACGGTTCAGCGCGCCTTTGCGCATCTGAACTCTCGGGACCAACAGATACTGCTGCTGTGTGTCCTAGAAGACCTGTCGATGACGGACGTCAGTCAGCTTCTTCGAATACCTTCGGGCACCGTCAAATCCCGACTATTTCGCGCAAAGCAACACCTCGCTGTCTTCCTCAACGAGTACAACCCGATCCAACCATCCCCATCAGTTGTGGGAGAAAACACATGATGAATAGCGCGCCGACGGAACCGCACTTCACTGCGAACCGCAGTGCGGCGATCCGAGCCCTCCTCGTGAACATTGCCGAACCAGGAACTCCAGAGAATCTGAGACTTCGTCGTGCTCGACGCGTTCGGATGGTAGTCCCCGCAGTCATTGGAACCCTCGTATTGACTGCCGGTGCCATCGTGGCCGTCCAAGCGCAGGTGACGAGAACCGATCACATCAATTGCTTCGCTAGAGCGGAACTCAACCTCTGGGGCGAATTCCCGGGTGCTCGGGTGACCAGCCTCGAGGGCACCATCGGCGACAGCGACGGGGGTCCGGTGTCAATCAACGACGCCCTGGCCGCGTGCTCAGACCTCTGGGCCCAGCATGCCCTGGACGCAAGTATCGAGGGTGGGGTTCGTTCAGATCCCGTTGACCGATCATTTTCCTACCCTGTCCCCGACCCGCTCACGGTCTGTGTCATGTCCGATGGAATGGCCGCCGTGATTCCCGGCTCGTCCGACGTCTGCGGTCGCCTCGGCCTGGCGGAACGAGCCAACTAGGAACAAACAAATGCCGTGACCGAAACTACCCAAGACGACGTGTTTCTTGGCGGCGGCCACATCAGCCTAGATTTACATGCATTTGGGGGCCAGAAGCCGGGTATTAGTCTTAAGTTTTATGCAGCGCTGGCCATGTGGGCGTCCTTGACATCGCTGTCGATGGGCCGCTTGGTCTTCAGGGCCAGCCTGGCGAAGTGGGGCTGACGCCGGGACGGTGTTGGCATCGATGAGTGGCCGGAGGCGCGTTCACTGTGACTTGGTGCCCTCGGTCACGATCCTTGTTTTGCAAGGGGTCCGGTCCACGATTGGCCTCCCGTGACCGGAGCGTGGCGGTATCCGGTGAAGAGGAGCTCGACAGTCTCGGGTCGGCCTGCTAACGCCGATCGAAAATAGGACCAATAGTGTTTCGGTCGGCGTTATTAACACGCCTGGAATTACGGCCTTCCATGGGCGGGGATCCACCGGTACAGCGTAGGGATGGAGACGCCCAGGTCACGCGCGACGTCGGGTGGGGTCATACCTGCTTCGAGAAGTTTTATTGCTGATGCGATTTTGCTGTCTGTCATGAGGCGGTTCCGGCCGGGAAGGTGACCTTTGGCCCGGGCAGCGGCAAGGCCAGCTTGGGTGCGTTCGATCGTGAGTTCTCGCTCCATTTGCGCGAGCGAGGCCATGATGTTGAAGAAGAACCGGCCGGCCGGCATCGTGGTGTCGATCTGGTCCGTCAGAGAACGGAAGCCGACTCCGTCGGTGTGGAGTTGTTCGGTGACGTCGATGAGGTTATACACGGTGCGGCCGAGCCGGTCAAGTTTCCAGACGACGAAGGTATCGCCTGAGTGCACCTGCTCGAATTTTCTGTGGTCGTGTCGCGCCTGTCGGTGGGGTTCTTGTTTTCCTCCGTTTTCGAGAAGGAGCATTCATGCCGCGTCGTCTAGTTCTGACCGTGATCGAACGGGGGGAATTACTGGCTCTGCCGGTCGATGCGCTGGAGCGTGTGCAGCACTACACGTTGAGCGATTCCGACCTCGCGATTATCCGGCAACGCCGGGGCGAGGAGAACCGGTTGGGATTTGCAGTTCAGGTCTGTTACCTCCGATTCCCCGGCGGCGCCCTCGGAGTGGACGAGATCCCCGAGGCTGTCCTAATGGAACTGCTCGTCAAACAGCTCGGCATTCGAACTGAAAGCTGGGATAAGTACGACAAGCGACCACAGAGCAGGGTCGAGCACGTCGCCGAGCTGCAAACCCGGCTGGGGCTGCGAACCTTCGCTCTGTCTGATGACCGCCGTTGGGCCCTGACCTTGGCCGAACTCGCCCAACGCACCGACCGCGGTGCCGCCTCCGACAGCTATCCGACCCTGAAGCCACTGATCGGCGCCAGCATCAACACCAAAATCATCCACGCCCACTGGGACGATATTTTGCGCCTCACCACCTCGATCAAGATCGACACCGTCACCGCGTCGCTGATGCTCCGGAAGCTGGGCAGCTACCCACGGCAGAACGGGCTGGCTAGAGCCCTTCGGGAGCTCGGCCGACTCGAACGCACACTCTTTACTCTCGACTGGATACAGAACCCCAAGCTCCGCCGACGCGTGCAAGCCGGCCTGACCAAAGGGAAAGCACGAACTGCGCTCGCCCGCGCCGTGTTCTTCAACCGACTCGGCGAACTCCGCGACCCTTTCTACGACAACCAACGCTACCGCGCGTCAGGGCTGAACCTACTCACCGCCGCGATCACCCTCTGGAACAATCCCCCGCCAACCCAACGCCGGAAAACTCCGTCCCCTGCGCCGACCCCGAAACCCTCAGCATGTTATTTATTCCGTTTCGTGAGCTGCCCCCTTCTACCGGCCGTCAGCGGGGAATTCCGCGGCCGCCTATGGGCAGCTTCTCATGCCCTCCGACACTCGACGACCACGCCTGTCCCAGGCGCCGCGGCCGCAATCAGCTGGGCACTGCTGACAGGTTGAACAACAATACCGACCTCCCTAGAAGGAGATCGGTATTGGACATGCCGCGCGCTCAGCGAGCGAACAGGCCCCGGTAGTACTCGTAGACCCAGCCGGTGAGGGCAATGAGGCCGAGTCCCAGTCCGATGAAGCAGATCCAGATGCCCACGGCCAGACCGAGGAAGAGCAGCGCTGCTGATGCGGCCAGAAAGATCGGCCACCAGCTCCACGGGCTGAAGAACCCCATCTCGGGATCGCCATCGTCAATGTTGCCATCGAGGCGATCTTCTGGGAGCTCACCGCCCTGTGCGGCGTGCACCCTACCGAGGTAGAAGGCAACGAATGCCATGAGCACGGTGGTCAGACCGAGCATGAAGGTACCCGCCCATTCGACCCTGCCGTGGCTCGTATCCAGCAGGCTCCACGCGACGTACACGACGGTGATAAATGCAAAGAATACGGTCAGAACCCAGAGCAGCCTTGCATTGGTCTTCATTTACTTAACCTGATTCGAGTCGATGTCGTAAACCGCCGCGTCGGGAGCATCCTTACCCGGGCCGATGCCGACAGGCAAGCCGGCTTCGGGGTGGTTGAGGTCGAAGGCCGGACGCTCCGAGCGGATTCGCGGAATGGACGTGAAGTTGTGGCGCGGCGGCGGGCAGGACGTTGCCCACTCGAGCGAGGAGCCATAACCCCACGGGTCATTGACCGTGACCTGTGGTGCCTTGCGCGCGGTGATGTAGACGTTGAGGAAGAACGGGATCATCGACACGGCGAGAACCATGGCACCGATGGTGGACACCTGGTTCATCCAGGTGAAACCATCGTCGGGCGAGTATGTCGCGTAGCGACGAGGCATACCCATCACGCCGAGCCAGTGCTGGATCAAGAAGGTCGTGTGGAAGCCGATGAACAGCAACCAGAAGTGCCACTTACCGAGGCTCTCATTGAGCATCTTGCCGGTCCACTTGGGCCACCAGAAGTAGAACCCGCTGAACATCGCGAAGACGACGGTACCGAACACCACGTAGTGGAAGTGCGCTACGACGAAATAGGTGTCCGACACGTGAAAGTCGAGCGGCGGTGACGCCAGGATGACACCGGTTAGTCCACCGAACGTGAACGTGACGAGGAAACCGATGGCCCAGATCATGGGTGTCTCGAAGGTGATGGACCCACGCCACATGGTGCCGATCCAGTTGAAGATCTTGACCCCGGTCGGCACTGCGATGAGCATGGTCATGAGGGAGAAGAACGGCAGGAGCACCGATCCGGTGACGTACATGTGGTGCGCCCAGACCGAGACCGACAGCGCCGCGATGGAAATGGTCGCGTAAATGAGTGTCTTGTACCCGAACATCGGCTTGCGGCTGAACACGGGGAACACCTCGGAGACGATGCCGAAGAACGGCAGCGCGATGATGTACACCTCGGGGTGACCGAAGAACCAGAACAGGTGTTGCCAGAGGATGGCACCACCGTTGGCGGGGTCGTAGATGTGCGAGCCGAAGATGCGGTCGGACGCGGCAGCAAGCATGGCAGCCGCGAGAACCGGGAAAACCATGAGTGCGAGCAGGGACGTGATGAGCGAGTTCCAGGTGAAGATCGGCATCCGCCACATCGTCATGCCCGGAGCGCGCATGGTGATGATGGTCGTGATGAAGTTCACGGAACCGAGAATGGTACCGAATCCGGAAAGTCCGAGGCCGACCATCCAAAGATTTCCGCCGACTCCGGGTGAGAACGTCGTGCTGGCCAGCGGCTGGTAAGCGAACCATCCGAAGGATGCCGCGCCCTGCGGGGTGAGGAATCCGGCGACGGCGATCAGGCTGCCGAAGTTGAAGAACCAGTAGGCGAGGGCGTTGAGCCGCGGGAACGCGACGTCGGGAGCACCGATTTGAAGCGGAACCAGAAAGTTCGCAAAGCCGAAGAACAGCGGCGTGGCGAACATCAGGAGCATGATCGTGCCGTGCATTGTGAAGAGCTGGTTGTACTGCTCCTTGGTCTGCACTACGTCGAGCCCCGGAGCGAACAGCTGGGCACGAATGATCAACGCCATGACTCCGCCGAGGCAGAAGTAGATGAACGAGGTGATCAGGTACATGTACCCGATGACCTTATGGTCGGTGGAGGTGATCCACCGGACGAGTACGTTGCCCTTGCGTTCGGCCGAGTCGGAGACCGGTGCGGCCGGGCGTGACTCAACGGGTGAGATTGTCGTGGTCATGGCTTAGTTGCCCTCCGGTGCCGTCGGGGCACTCGTGCCCGGCTGATTCTGATTGCGGTCAAACTGGTTGTCGAGCTGCCCGACGTTACCCGCGGTGCGCAGAGACTGGATGTATGTCTCATAGTCAGCCTGAGATACGACCTCGACATTGAACAGCATGAGGGAGTGGTATTCCCCGCACAGCTCGGCACACTTGCCCGCGTATGTTCCGATGCGCTGAGGAGTGACCGACATGTAGTTGGTCTTGCCCGGGATGACGTCTTTTTTATAGAGGAAGTCGATGACCCAGAAAGAGTGGATGACGTCGCGAGATTCCAGCGCGATCTCAATCGTCTTGTCGACGGGGAGCACGAGAACAGGAAGTTTGGATTCGATTCGTGAACCGGGGGCGCCGTTGGGGTCGTCCTGGGCCTGGATGCCAGGTGAGAAAACGTCTTCGTTGACATAGTTGAAGTCCCAGGCCCACTGCTTGGCCTGTACCTCAATAGTCACGTCAGGGGTCGCGTATCGACTTTCAATCTCGATCTGGTCGCGCACGGTGAAGGCGAAGAAGCCGACGACGAGGATGAGCGGCACGACCGTGTAGAAGATCTCGATCGGCATGTTGTACCGCAGCTGGACTGGAAGTCCGGTCTGGCCCTTGCGGCGCCGATACACGACGATCGTCCAGATGATGAGGCCCCAAGTGATGAGGCCGACGATGAGGAGCACGATCCAGGAGGTGGTCCACAGTCCGGCGATGCGATCGGTCTGGTTGGTCACCGCCGTTTCGCCCTCGTTTTCAAAACCGGGCAGGAAACCGTGGAGCTGGGCTTGCGTGCATCCGGCCAGTACAACGGCTAACGTTGCTGCGAGCGGAACAGCAGCCCAACGAAGGCGGTGATTATTGCGCACCGGGGACCTTTCGGGAGATTCGAGGACACTTCTCAGGAAGCGTTTTGATCGATTTCTAGCTTACTCCGCGACAGCGCACGCGAAGTGCACTCCGGGTCGGGTCGAACATAATTTGTTTGCGGCCAGCCCTGTTGACGGGGTTCATTGGCTCAAATTAGGCGCGATCGGGTAGAAAAAAAGCAGGGGCACCATCGAAGAGATGATGTCCCTGCCATTCAGCAGTACACAGAACGTGACTGGTTAGTGGAACGAATCTCCACAGGCGCAGCTCCCGCCGGCGTTCGGGTTGTCAATGGTGAAGCCCTGCTTCTCGATCGTGTCCTCGAAGTTGATCGAGGCACCGTCGAGATAGGGGACACTCATCTTGTCGATGACGACCTCGACGCCGTCAAAATCGACGAGGGCATCGCCATCCAGCACGCGTTCGTCGAAGTAGAGCTGGTAGATGAGGCCAGAGCAGCCGCCCGGCTGCACAGCGACGCGCAGACGGAGGTCCTCGCGGCCTTCCTGGGTCAACAGGCTGCGGACCTTGAGCGCTGCGGCCTCGGTGAGGCCGACGCCATGGGCAGCTGCCGGGGCGTGTGCGGTGTCAGCAGCGCTGACGGTTTCGGTCATGGTGTCGGTCATGCTTCTCCTCGGTTCACGCAGTCACGCTCAATTGCGATGTCATAGATTGCGAACTCATAAAATTCTAACAGCGACAACCAGAAAGTCGATGGGGGCATTCCCCACGATCGCATATTTCCTTGGCTGTGGACTGTTGATGTGGCTGTTTCAGTGGTCGGCGCGCTCGTTCAGACTGCCCAGTAGGAAGGCCTCGCTCAGGACAGCGCGTTTGAAGACTCCGAGGTGCAGGGACTCATTCGGGCTGTGCGCCCGGGAATCCGGGTCTTCCACTCCGGTGACAAGGATTTGAGCGGACGGGAATGTGCGTACCAGGTCGGCGATGAAGGGGATGGACCCACCGACACCGATATCGACCGGCGGCACGCCCCAGGCGGCCGTCATGGCGGCGCGAGCCTCGGTCACGGCCCAGCCGCTGGTGTCAACGAGGAAGGGTTCCCCGGTATCCACATCGTCGATGTCGAGGACCGCTCCAAACGGCGCGTTCTCGCGCAGATGTGCCTCGATCGCGGCGGCGGCTTCGACGGCGGACTGTCCGGGGGCGATGCGGGTGCTGATCCGTACGGTCACCGTCGGGGTGAGCGTGTTGGAGGCGTTATCGACGGTGGGCGCGTCGATGCCCGTCACGGTCAGGGCGGGCTGCGACCAGATGCGGCTCAGAATGGAGCCGTGGCCGATCGGGGTGACGCCGGGCAGCAGCCCGGTCTCCGCTCGCAATTGCTCCTCGGAATAGTCGGGGGTGGGCATGTCGATGCTGGTGAGACCGGCTACGGCGACGGAGCCGTCGTCGTGATACAGCGTGGACAACAGCTTGACGGTGGCGAGCATGGCGTCGGGGATCGCTCCGCCGAACATGCCCGAATGGGAGGCATGCGCGAGTGTGCGCACTGTCAGTCGCAGGGTGACATTGCCGCGGAGGGCCGTCGTGATGGCCGGCGTGTTGATGTCCCAGTTGTTCGAATCGGCCACGACGATCACGTCGCCGCGCAGGGCCTCCCGGTTCTCTTCGAGGAAGGTCTCGAAGGAGCGGCTGCCGAATTCCTCCTCGCCCTCGATAAACACGGCGAGTCCCAGGTCAAAGTCGGGGCCGACCGCTGCGACGAGGGCGCGGATGGAGGCGATGTGCGCCATGACCCCGGCCTTGTCGTCGGCAGCACCGCGGCCGTAGAGCCGATCGCCGCGCACGGTCGGCGTGAACGGGTCGGATTCCCAGTCCTCGTCCTTGCCGGGGGGTTGTACGTCGTGGTGGGCATACAGCAAGACGGTCGGGCGGCCGTTGCGGGCCGGACGCGAAGCCAGGATCGCAGGCTGGCCCAATTCGGTGCCGCCGGGAATGCCGGCCTGCACGATCTCGACCGACTCGAACACGTCGAGGCCCTGCACCAGTGCGGCGACGGCGGCGGCGCTGGCCGCGACCTGCGCACGATCGAACGCTGCCCAGGACACCGAGGGGATGCGCACCAGCGCGCAGAGGTCAGCGATCGTGGTGGGGAGGCCTGATTCGACAGCGCTGCGAAGGGCAGCCCGTGTCTGTGAATTGGCAGTCGAATCGGCGGCCGAGTCGGGCTTCCGGCCATCGGCACGGGAATTTGTCTGTGGGTTACCAGTCATACGGGTAATCTTAAGGCACCCGATTGCAAGGATTTGATGTGGCCAAGCCTCCCGTAAGCCCCGACGCCCAGCCGTCGATCGAAAGTTCCGACGAGACCGCAGCGCGCCTCGGAATCACGCCCAACGCGGGCAAGGGTCAGGCGACCCCCACCCGTAAGAAGCAGGAAGCGGCCAACAAACGCCCGTTGGTTCCCGATGACCGCAAGCTGGCCGCGAAGCAGGCGCGCGCCAAGTCGACCGCCGCGCGCGACGTGGCCAGGGCCGGCATGGCTGCGGGTATCGACAAGTACCTGCCCCTCCGTGAACGTGGGCTCCAGAAGCGCTACGCGCGCGACTATGTCGACGCACGCTTCAACGTCGGCGAGCTGATGATTCCGATCATGTTCCTCGTCATCCTGCTCACCACGATTCCGAGCGTCGACGTGTACGCCATCTTCGCGCTTTGGGCCTTCTTCATCCTCGCCATCATCGACTGCGTCGTGCTCGGCTTCATCCTCACCAAGAAGATCAACGCCAAGTTCGGCGCCGATAACGCCGAACGCATCCGCTGGTATGCGGCCATGCGCGCGCTGCAGCTACGGCCGATGCGTCTGCCCAAGCCGCAGGTGAAACGCCGCCAGTACCCGGTCTAGTCGCCTCGGTGACGTTTCGCCCTTCCGGCGCTGATTCAGCGCCGGAAGGGGACAACTATCTCTCGAAGGTGCCCGCGCGGATTAGAGGCACACGCACTTCCTCATCGGTGAGGGAGCCGTGCTGCCCGATCATGCCGCGGGCGTTTTGGTTCACCGGTCGGGAGTCGTAGTACGCGATTGACTTGCGAGCGGCCACGAGCACATCGCCGATGCGGGGCAGAACCTCCTCAGCCACCCGGCCGTACAGACCGGCTGCAACGGCTTCGGCGCGGGTATAGACCCAGGCGCGGTCTCCCTGCGACGCCCGCCAGGCATCCGCCAGCGTGTCAGCGGTCACCGCGGACTGCAGCGGCTCGAGATAGAGCTGCACGCACCGCGGGTCCCCCGCAACATGGCGCACGCCGGTGACGAGGGCGGGTTCGGTGTCGAACAGTACGTGTCGATTGCTCGGTACGTCGATCACACCGTGATCGGCGGTGAGAAGCAGGCCCTCGTCGGAGCGCAGCGTCGCCGCGAAGCGGGTCACTTCGGAATCAAGGTTCTCAAGCTGGGCCAGCCACCGGTCGGACTCCCAACCGTGCGCGTGCGCGGCGACGTCGAGTTCGGCCACATACAGGTAAATCAGCGCGGTCGGGTTCTCGTTCAGGATGCTGCGCGCGGCCGCGAATCGATCGGCCACCTTATCGGCGGGAACATACCGGGCGCCGCGCAGCACCGCCTGCGTGAAGCCGGAGCCCACGAATCGCTTGGGGCCGATGGCGAAGCTCGGCACCCGCTCGTCGGCAGCACGGTCGAACACGGTGCGGGCGCGCTGCCAGGTCGCCGGCTGCATATTGTCGTCCCAGCCGGTGAGCTGGTTCACCACGCGATCGTGGGCCCCATCGACCACCTGGTAACCGACCAGGCCGTGCTGGCCCGGCTCCACCCCGGTGGTGAGCGTCGCGATTCCCGCCGCCGTCGTTGCGGGGAAAACACCGTCAATGATGCTGGATTTATTGAGACGGGAAGACAAGAATCGGGCGTGTCCGGCTCGAGCGCGGATCGAGCTGACGCCGAGCCCATCGGCCAGGATCACCACCGCCCTGCGTACTGCGGGAAGGCCTAGTGGATTCGGCCGGCCGCATATGGCATCGAGGGAACTGGTGAGAACATCGGCCAGGCGCAGGGCACTGAATTGGCGGGCCGGTAGCATGGTGGGCATCGGGTCTTATTCTTTCACAGGCGAAAACCCGAACCTTCCGGTGCTCCCAGGAGCGCTCCCTCCGTAGTGCAGCGACGGCCAGTTCGATCGGTGGCCGCGGCACGCTCGAAGCAGAATTCACCAATGAGCCGCTCAGACAGCACCCCTCCAGCCGCCAGCACAGCCAGCACCGAGCGCATCGAAGATGTCGATGTATCGGTGGAGATGCAGGGGTCCTTCCTCGAGTACGCCTATTCGGTGATTTACTCCCGGGCCCTGCCCGACGCCAGGGACGGCTTGAAACCCGTGCAGCGCCGCATCCTGTACCAGATGAGCGAAATGGGGCTGCGCCCCGACAAGGGCCACGTCAAGAGCGCCCGCGTCGTCGGTGAGGTGATGGGTAAACTGCACCCGCACGGCGACACCGCCATCTATGACGCCCTCGTGCGCATGGCCCAGTCATTTTCGCTTCGGGTGCCGCTTATCGACGGGCACGGAAACTTCGGTTCTCTCGACGACGGACCGGCTGCGCCACGCTACACGGAAGCCCGACTGGCGGCTGCGGCACTGGCAATGACCGAGAATCTCGACGAAGACGTCGTCGATTTCGTGCCCAACTACGACAATCAGCTCACCCAGCCCGACGTGTTGCCGGCCGCCTACCCCAACCTGCTCGTCAACGGCACCAGCGGCATCGCCGTCGGCATGGCGACCAATATGGCCCCGCACAACCTGATCGAGGTCGTCGGGGCCGCCCGGCACCTGCTGGCCCACCCCAATGCGGCGCTCGACGACATCATGGAGTTCGTGCCCGGCCCCGACCTGCCCACCGGCGGCACCATCGTCGGCCTGGCCGGTATCAAAGATGCCTACAGCACCGGCCGCGGCAGCTTCAAGACCCGCGCCCGAGTCTCGGTTGAGGCGATCAGCGCCCGCAAGACCGGACTCGTCGTGACTGAACTCCCCTATCTGGTCGGACCGGAAAAAGTGATCGAGAAGATCAAGGACGGCGTCAACTCCAAGAAACTCAACGGCATCTCAGACGTCACCGATCTCACCGACCGCACCAAGGGGCTGCGACTGGTGATTGGCATCAAGACCGGGTTTAGCCCCGACGCCGTGCTCGAGCAGCTCTACCGCTACACCCCCCTTGAAGATTCCTTCAACATCAACGCGGTCGCCCTGGTCAATGGTGCCCCGCAGACCCTTGGCCTGCTCGAACTGCTGCACGTGTACGTCAACCACCGCATCGAGGTCGTCACCCGTCGTTCTGCCTACCGACTCGCCCGGCGCAGGGAGCGCTTGCACCTCGTGCTCGGTCTGCTCGTGGCAATCCTCGACATCGACGAGGTCATCCAGGTCATCCGCGCAAGCGACGACACCGAACAAGCCAGGGCCAAACTCATCGATGTGTTCGACCTCAGCCAGATCCAGGCCGAGTACATTCTCGAACTGCGGTTGCGGCGCCTGACCAAGTTCTCTCGTATTGAACTCGCAGCCGAACGCGACCAGCTGCTCGCCGAGATCGCGAAACTCGAGAAACTGCTCGCGTCCAAGGCCGCCATCCGTTCCCTGGTCTCCGAGGAGTTGGGCGGGGTGGCCGAGAAGTTCGGCACCCCGCGCCGCACGGTGCTGACCGAGGCCAAGCCGAGCATCGCGGGACTGTCGGCGGCCGCCGCCAAACGCCAGGCCGCAGTCCTCGAAGTGCAGGACATCCCCACCCGGGTCTTCCTGAGCGTGACCGGGCGCATTGCCCGTGTCGATCTGGTCGCGGTCGACGACGCCATGCCTCCTCGGATCCAGCCGCCGCAGCGCCGCAGCAAGCACGATGCCGTGCTGTCGACGCTCGACACGACGAGCCGCACCGAGGTGGGCGCGGTGACCAGCCGGGGCCGGCTCATCCGCTTCTCCCCCGTCGACCTTCCGGTGATGCCGCCGACGTCCATTCAGTTGGCGGCCGGCGTGCGGATCAGCGAGTACCTCGTGCTGCCCGATAAAAAGGAACATGTGCTGGCCATCGTCTCGCTCGACTCTGATCGGGCAATCGCGCTTGGCACGCGGCAAGGCGTCGTCAAGCGGGTCACTCCCGGCGACTGGGCCAACAAACCCGACTTCGAGATCATCGCGCTCAAGCTGAAGGACGACGTGGTCGGTGCCGTGCAGGGCGCCGAGGACGACGACCTCGTCTTCATCTCATCGGATGCGCAGCTGCTGCGGTTCGCCGCGTCGGGTGTGCGCCCCCAAGGCCGAGCTGCCGGAGGCATGGCCGGAATCAAACTGACGCCGGGCGAAACCGTCGTGTTCTTCACCAGCCTTTCGACTGAGGACGTCACCACCGCCGTCGTGGCCACAGTGGCATCGAGCAGTCAGACGTTGCCAGGCACCGACCCCGGCAGCGCGAAGCAGAGCGATTTCTCGGAATATCCGGCCAAGGGACGCGCCACCGGCGGCGTGCGTGCCCAACGCTTCCTGAAGGGCGAAGACACCCTCGCGGTGGCTTGGGTCGGCCGCTCCCCCGCCCGCGCCGTCGCACCGGACGGCATCCCGCGTACCCTGCCGGAGTCCGGATCCCGCCGCGACGCCTCCGGGGTCATGCTCGACGCCATCATTGGCGCCATCGGGGCCGAAATCTAGCCTTCCGTGGTCGTGAAAGCGACTGGTTAGACGTCGATACGGTCGCGGGAGAGTTTGTCGGAGCTTTCGATGATGAACTCCTTGCGTGGGGCAACGTCGTTGCCCATGAGCAACTCGAACACCCGTCCCGCGGCCTCAGCGTCATCCACGCGCACGCGCCGCAGGGTGCGGTGGGCGCGTTCCATGGTCGTGGTCGCGAGCTGGTCGGCATCCATCTCACCGAGACCCTTGTAGCGCTGGATCGGGTCCTGATATCGGCGGTTCTTCTTCTCGAGTGCGCGCAACACCGAGTGCAGTTCGCTCTCGGAGTAGGTGTAGATGGTCTCGTTGGGCTTGCTGCCGGGATTCATGACGACGACCCGGTGGAGCGGCGGTACGGCGGCGAAAACGCGGCCCTCGGTAATCATGGGTCGCATGTAGCGGAAGAACAGTGTGAGCAGCAGGGTGCGAATGTGTGCACCGTCAACGTCGGCGTCGCTCATGATGATCACCTTGCCGTAGCGCGCCGCTGACAGGTCAAAGCTTCGACCGGAACCGGCGCCGATCACCTGGATGATGGAGGCACACTCGGTGTTGGAGAGCATGTCGGCAACGGAGGCCTTCTGCACGTTGAGGATTTTACCGCGGATGGGCAGCAGTGCCTGGTGCTCGCTGTCGCGGGCGAGTTTCGCGGTGCCGAGAGCCGAGTCGCCCTCCACGATGAACAGTTCGCTCGTGGACACATCGTTGCTGCGGCAGTCGACCAGCTTGGCCGGCAGGGAGGAACTTTCCAGGGCGTTCTTCCGTCGCTGGGTCTCCTTGTGCGCCCGGGCCGAGATGCGCGATTTCATCTCAGCGACGATCTTGTCGAGCAGCAACGCTGACTGTGTCTTGTCGTCGCGTTTGGGCGAGGCGTACCGCTCGGCCATAGCCTTCGCGACGACGTTCGCGACGATTGCTCGCACCGCGGGGGTGCCGAGCACTTCCTTGGTCTGACCCTCGAACTGCGGTTCGGGCAGGCGCACGGTGAGCACGGCGGTGAGGCCGGCCATCACGTCGTCCTTGTCGAGTTTGTCGCTGCCGACCTTGAGACGGCGGGCGTTCAGGTCGACCTGCGCTCGAAGAAACTTCAGCAGTCCCAGGTCGAAGCCGGCCTGGTGGGTGCCGCCCTTAGGGGTGGCGATGATGTTGACGAAGCTCTGCACGATCGTGTCGTAGCCGGTGCCCCAGCGCAGCGCGATGTCCACCTCGCAGTCTCGCACGAGCTCGGTCGGGACCATGGCTCCCTTATCGGTGAGAACGGGGACGGTCTCGCTGAAGGTTCCGCTCCCGGTCAGCCGCCAGGTGTCGGTGATGGGGGCATCCGGTGCGAGGTGTTCGACGAATTCGGAGATGCCGCCGTCGAATTGGAACAGGCTGATCACCGGCTCATCGGTGCGCCGGTCGGCGACCTCGATGGCGAGCCCTGGCACCAGGAATGCGGTCTGGCGGGCACGATTGAGTACCTCGTCGGTCTGGAACGTGGCCCCCTTGGTGAAGATCTGACGGTCGGCCCAGTAGCGGATGCGGGTTCCCGTGACACCGCGCTTGACCTTGCCGATCACCCGCAGTTCGCTTTGATTCTCGAACGGGGTGAACGGGGCATCGGGGCTTTTCTCTCCCAGGTCGGCAAACAAGCCCGGTTCGCCGCGGTGGAACGACATCGCCCAGGTCTTGCCGTCGCGGTCAACCTCGACATCGAGACGCTCGGAGAGCGCGTTGACGACGGATGCGCCAACGCCGTGCAGCCCGCCCGACGCGGCATATGACCCACTGCCGAACTTCCCGCCCGCGTGCAGCTTGGTGAAGACGACCTCGACGCCGCTCAGGCCGGTCTTGGGTTCGATATCGACCGGGATGCCGCGGGCCGTGTCGCGCACTTCGACGCTCTGGTCCGGGTGCAGCTCGATATTGATGCTGGCGCCGTGCCCGCCCAGGGCCTCATCGACGGAGTTGTCGATGATCTCCCACAGGCAGTGCATCAGTCCGCGCGAGTCGGTAGAACCGATGTACATGCCGGGGCGTTTGCGCACTGCCTCCAGTCCCTCGAGGACTGAAAGATGGCGCGCGGAATAGTCAGAGCTCACAACACCCAAGAATACCGGCCGCAACCGGCAATCTTTCGCGCCGGACTGGTCGGTCATTGCCGAGCGCCGCCCAGTGCACGTCTACGCGGTAAGCGAAATACCGGCCGTTCATCTCGTCATCTGCCCCACGGCGTGTTTACATTAGCTAAGAGGGTTCATGCATTTCAGTTTGGAGGAGGAGAATATGTCCCAAGACGTCACCGAAAATGGTGCGGTAAACAACCAGGGCCGCCCCCACCAGCTCACGGCAGCAGACCGCTGCGACGCGTGCGGCGCCCAGGCTTACATTCGTGTCGTCGTGAAGAACAGCGAACTGCTGTTCTGCGCGCATCACGGCCGGAAGCACCAAGAGAAGCTCGCGAGCATTGCCGAGAGCTGGCACGACGAATCAAGTCGTCTGCTCGAGGATCAGCGCTCCTAGCCGCTTACGCCGGTCACGCAGTGACCGCAAAACGATACCGCGCAGGCGGCTGGCTCCGGCCAGCTGGCTGCGCGGTTCTTTCGTATCCGGGATCGTGATTCGGATTCGATATTCATGATGTGTTATTCGGGGCTGTGGCCCACCCGCACGGCGACCTGATTGCGGGCGGCCTGCGCGGTCTCATCGACTGATTCCGCCGCTGTGCCACGTGAATACTCAAGTCCGTGGCGGGTGAACACCGCCCGCAGCAGGTGGTCCGCAAGTGCGGGGTTCCGCGCGAGTACGGGGCCGTGCAGGTGGGTGCAGAACACCTCCCCCATGGTCAGGCCCTCGATCCGTGGTCCGGATGTCCGATCGCCGTTGCCGGAGCCGTAGACCACCCGGCCGAGCGGACTGGCTACGGCGCCGACATAATCGCGCGCGTGGTTTTCGAACCCGATCAGACGCCCGTATTTCGATGCGACGATGATGTCATCGGTGGCGCGGGTCACCCGGGGCACGGCCTGACCGGCCACAAGACCCAGACCCTCCAGAACGGTGCCGTCGGCCAGGTCGATCCCCCAGCTGAGCAATTCCCAGCCGGTACCGACGGCCAGGATGGGCACGCCGGAGTTGGACCAGACGCGCAGATCCTCAACCAGGGTTCGTAGCGCGTCTCGGGCTGGCACGAGCGCAGCATCCGTTCCGGAACCGATCGACACTGCGTCCACGTGTTCGGGAAGGTCAGCGCGGGAGTGCACGTCGACGACCTGCGCGTCGTGACCGCTCCAGCGAATCCGCTGAGCGAGCACCCGGGCGTTGCCGGCATCACCGTTGGTGTCGAGCAGGCGCGGCAGCAACGAAACGACCGTGAACGGACGCTGAAGCGAAGTGACGGTCATTTACGATTCTCCAGCATTCGAGACGAGGCCGAGGTGCGCGCGGGTGCGCCGCATGCCGTCGGCGGAGAAGATAATGGTTTTCACCCCGGATGCGGGATCGGGCAGCGCCAGGAACGCATCGAGTGCGGTCGGGACATCGGGTTCAATGCGGTCCACCGTGACGTTGTCGTAGGCCAGCTGCAGGGCGATGTCGTGTGCCTTGAGCCCGGAGGCGATGAGCACATGGCCGAGGCCTGAGGTGTCCACCGGCCAAAAATAGGACGGGTCACGGACATCGGATCCGATGATCACGAGAATCTGCTCGGTGCCGGATTCGAGACTGTCGACGTTCAGCTGAAAGCTCGATGGGTTTTGTACGAGCACGAACTCGATGGTCTTGCCGCCAACGGTGACGACCTCGCCGCGACCGAAGACGGCCGGCATGGCTGACAATGCGGCGCACGCTCTGGCCGGATCAAAAAGCTGCCCCAGCGTTGCCTGTGCCGTGCTCAATGCTGTCAGGGCGTCGACGGCATAGTGGATGCCGCGGGCCGGCAAGCGAATGCTGTGGGCAACAGAGTCGAATTCCACGTCAGCGTCCCGACCGAGAACGCGGGTGAGCTGCATTCCGGTGCCGTGCGGCAGGCGGGTCGATGCGGTCTCGGCATAGCCCAGGCCGCGAGGATACTGGGCGAGAACCTCGGCGGAAACCCCGTACCGGGCCACCGGCACAGTGGGTTCGAGGGCGTCGCCAAGGTCGGCGAGGTATCGGTCATCGGCGTTGATCACGACGGTGTCCGCCGCGCGAGCGGCGATTTTCGCGAGCAGGGCGGCGACCATTTCGGAGTCGTGGAATCGGTCGATCTGGTCGACCATGACGTTGGTGAGGGCGACAACTCGCGGAGTCAGTGACGCGGCAATGAACGCCCCGTGTCCTTCGTCCATTTCCAGCACGGCGACATCACCGGTGATTCGCCCGGACAGGGAGACCCGTTCCAGGAGAGCGCTGGTCAGACCCTGGCTGATGTTGGCCGTCGACTGATTGGTGAATACGGCCAGGCCGTGGGCACGCAGGACAGCGACGAGCATCTTGGTCGTCGTCGATTTGCCACTGGACCCGGTCACGATAACAAGCCCGAGGGGAAATCCGTTGAGCGTTGTGGTTAGGAAGCCCGGGGCGATGCGGTTGACGACGACCCCGGGGATGGCTGAGCCACCGCCCGGTTTGCGCCAGCGAGCCAGAACCCGTACGCCACGACCGATGAGAATCGCGGGGGCGTACCGCAGGGACCGCACGAACCCGGTGTTGCGATGGGCTGGCCCTGTCACTGTCACGTTTACTCGAGGTAGTCGCGCAGGGACTGCGACCGGGATGGGTGACGGAGCTTGGCCATCGTCTTGGATTCGATCTGGCGGATGCGCTCGCGGGTGACACCGAAGGTGTCGCCGATCTGGTCGAGTGTCTTCGGCATGCCGTCGCCGAGGCCGAAGCGCATGCGGATCACGCCGGCTTCGCGCTCAGACAGCGAGTCGAGCAGGCTTTCCAGCTGTTTCTGCAGCATGGTGAAGCCAACGGCATCCGCCGGCACCACGGCCTCAGTGTCTTCGATGAGGTCACCGAATTCGCTGTCGCCGTCTTCACCGAGTGGCGTGTGCAGGGAGATCGGTTCGCGTCCGTACTTCTGTACCTCGACGACCTTTTCGGGTGTCATGTCGAGTTCGCGGCTGAGCTCTTCTGGGGTGGGTTCGCGACCAAGGTCTTGCAGCATCTGGCGCTGCACCCGGGCCAGCTTGTTGATGACCTCGACCATGTGCACCGGAATGCGGATGGTGCGCGCCTGGTCGGCCATGGCGCGAGTGATCGCCTGACGAATCCACCAGGTGGCATAGGTGCTGAACTTGAAACCCTTGGTGTAGTCGAACTTCTCCACGGCACGAATGAGGCCGAGGTTGCCCTCCTGGATCAGGTCGAGGAACTGCATTCCACGGCCGGTGTAGCGCTTGGCGAGCGAGACGACGAGACGCAGGTTGGCGCCGAGGAGGTGACTCTTGGCTCGCGCGCCGTCCTTGGCGACCCACTGCAGCTCGCGTCCGAGGGCGTTCTTCTTCTCGGCGTCGGTCATCTCCGACAGCTTGTCTTCGGCGAACAGGCCTGCTTCGATGCGCATCGCCAGCTCGACCTCTTCGGCAGCGTTGAGCAGGGCGACCTTACCGATCTGCTTCAGGTAGTCCTTGACCGGGTCGGCCGTGGCCCCGGTGATGGCGCTGGAATAGACCGGGACTTCGTCGTCGTCGTCGACGAGCGAGAGCACGAGGGCTCCCTTGGGCAGCGGTTCCGTGGACGCCGATCGCTTGGTGCTGTCATCGTCAGAATCGTCGTCGTCGGGTTCAGAGCCGCCCTCGACGTCGGCCTCGTCGTCTTTCTTGACGACCTTGGCCTTGGTAGCGCGCTTCTTCGGTGCCGCCTTCTCGGCGACCGCGCCGACAGCTGCAGTCTCCTTCGTCGCGGCGGCCTCGGCCTTTGCCGCTGCGGCCTTTGTGACGGCCTTCTTGGCCGCCGGTACGACGGAAGTCGTGACGGACTCGTCGGTCACCTCGGTCTTGACGGTGGTTACCATTCGAACACCTCTCATACGGAGTCTTACCTGCTTCTGATACCCGACGGGAGGCAGAAGCGTTTTTGGGCAGAACTTGGACCCATGTCAAGTCCGGGGATGCTCACACCGAAATGAATTCAGCGTTCCCCAGACCAGAACGGGTCCTAGCTATAATTATTGCACGGTTTGTCTGGACGACAAGCCACGTCGCGTACTACTATCGAGGACCTCGCCGTTTCCAGATGCGTGATAATGCAACCCAGACCGGTGCGACTTCTATTCCCTCGTCGCGGGAGAGTTGGCGCCGGGTTCGCCGCCGGGCCTGCACTAAGAAGCCGACGCCGATTCCGACGACGATGTATTGAACCGAGAACGCTACCCGGAACGCGTCGAGCGTATACAGGTCACTCGCCGCTCCCCCGGCGACGCGCCATCCGTTTTGCAGGTCGAGCAGCAACCCGATCAGGTACATCATGACGAAGCTCGCGGTGAAGCCGCCGACATTGACGACGCCATTGGCCGAGCCCTGGCTGCGCTGTGGGTTGAAGGTGCGCGCGAAGTCGAAACCGATGAGGGAGCCGGGGCCGCCGATACCCAGTACCACCAGCAAGAGCACGATCGTCCAGAGAGGTGGAACTCCAGGCCAGAGCAGCACGACCGCCCAGGCGGCGCCGATACCCGTCACGATGCCGAGCACGATGTTGCTGCGGCGCAGCGGGTAGCGCGCCGTCAGCAGGCCCAGGATCGGGCCGAAAACCAGGCCGGCTCCGACCAGCACCGTGAGCATTCCGGCCGCGAACGTCGGTTCATAGCCCAGGCCGAAGACCATGAACGGATAGCCCCAGAGCAGCGTGAAGACGGTACCGGTGGATTGGCTCACGTAGTGGGACCAGAATCCGAGTTGGGTACCGGGGCGTTTGAAACTGTGCCGCAGCTGGGTCAGCGCGATGCCGAGGCTGTTGGCGTGCACGTGCTCGGTGACATTTTTCGGCCGGTCCTGCACAAAAATGATCACCACGATCAGGGCGATCACCGCCACGGAGGCCGCCGACAGGAAGGCCGGCGTCCAGCCGCTCGTGTGGAGCAACCAGGCGAGGGGAATCGCGGAGAGCACCTGGCCCAGTTGGCCGATGTTGCCCATCCACTGGGACAAGAGTGGAACCATGCGACCGCTGAACCAGGAGCTGATGAGGCGGATCATCGAGATGAAGATGGTCGCGTCGCCTGCGCCGACCAGAATGCGGCCGATGACGGCGACGGTGATGTCCGGAGCCAGTGCCAGGGCGATCTGGCCGGCGACCATCAGCGCCGTGCCGGTGATCATGAGAACCCTCGGACCGTACCGGTCGATCAACACGCCCACCGGAATCTGCGCGGCGGCGTAGACGATGAGTTGAACGACGGCCAAGCTCGAGAGAATGGCGGCCGAGCCCCCGAATTTTTCTGTGGCGGCTACCCCCGCGATGCCCATTGACGTGCGCTGCAGCACGGCCGAGAGGTACGCGAAGGACCCGATGATAAAGATCAGGGTGGAGCGACGAGAGTTCACTCAATCCAATCTATCGCGTCCACCCGACGGAGAACTGGGTTTGCGGCCGCTGGCGATGGACAGCGAACCTAGCTCGCGGCCCCATCGTCACGGCTGCGACGCAGGGCGAGAAAATTCTCGAGTTCCGCGGCGATCTCGTCGGCCGACGGGAGTTCACCGTCTTCGTCTGTGAGTGGCGACCGCAGCTGACTGCCTTCCATATAGGCGTCGTAGCGTTGTTCGAGGGTGCCGACGAGTTTCGCCAGCTCCGGATTACTCTGCACCTGGTCGTCGATGCGTGCGACGAATTCTCGATTGGCTTCACGCAGGCGATCGGTCGGAAAGATCAACCCGGTCGAAGCACTCGTGCTCTCCAGTGCGCTCAGGGCCGCCGCGGGAAATTCGGTATCGCCTAGATAGTGCGGAATGAGCAGCACGTACCCGACGGTGGAGGCACCACGTTCCTGCAGCCGGAATTCCAGCAGGTGCAGGGCGTTGGCCGCGACCTGGGTGTGCGGTCGCCAAACCGAGCGATTCTCGATGAGATCGGAGCGGTTGCCGCTGACCGTCACGCCGATCGGACGGGTATGAGGAACAGGCATAGGAATGGCATGCACCCAGGTCGTCGAGGCGACCGTGAACCGATCGACGAGCTGCAGCACGGCCGCGGTGAACTGTTCCCAGCGAAAGTCAGGTTCGAACCCGGTCAGGAACAGGAACGGTTGCCCGATCTCGTCGTGGGCCAGGTACAGCTGCAGTGTTGGCGGCTGGTAGTCGGTCAGGTGATCCTGATCGAAGTAGATGATCGGGCGCCTGGCGCGATAGTCGAGCAGGGTGTCGGTATCGAACGTCGCCACTACGGTGTGATCCAGTGTGGTCAGGAGGTAGTCGGTGAACTGCGCGACCGCGCCACCGGCATCCGCGAAGCCGGTGAGTCCAGCAATCAGGTGTAATCCTTCCGGCACGCCATCGGCGTCGGCGGTGAGTGCGTACAGCTCCTCGGGGTCTAACATTCTTTAACTCTAATCCGGGGGCCTCGTTTGTGCTGTGTTCAGGGGCTTTCAATATCGTGCCTAGAGCGAACAGCCGCGACCATGTGCGGGCTGCGGCGATGGTTACCATCGAGACATGACTGTTCCCACGTTGTCCCTGTCCACCGAGTCCGCGCGTGACTCTGCCGCCGACATGCTCATCCTCGCTTCACTCCAAACGGATGATGGGGCGCAGCTGCTCGCGGACGTCACGCTCGGCGACGCCCTGATCGCGTCGGTGACAGCTCAACTGCCGTTCTTAAATGTGACCGGAGCGCGTGACGAGGTGGTGCGCCTGGTGGCCGCTGTCGGTACGCCGCGCAGCATCGCCATCGTTGGGCTCGGACGCCGAGTCAGCACCGATTCCCTTCGACACGCGGCCGGTTCGGCCGTACGCCAGCTGACCGGTGCGGTCTCGGTGGCCTTCGCGCTCCCTCTGCCCGATGCAGACCAGGTTGAAGCTGTACTGGAAGGTGCAGCCCTCGGCGGCTATTCATATACGGCGTATCGGCACAGTTCGTTGGCCGCAGCCAAGCTGCCAGCCCAGAACGTCGTGGTGCACACCGCGACACCGGCACCATCCGCTGTAGAACGCGCCCGGATCAGCGCCGAGGCCATTCGTTTGGTCAAGGACCTGGTGAACATGCCGCCGCTCGACCTGTACCCGGCCTCGCTCGCCGACCTGGCAGTCGAGGCCGCGAGCGGCCTGCCGCTCACTGTGACGGTGTGGGATGAGCAGCAGCTCGCTGCCGACGGGTTCGGCGGCATCGCGGGCGTTGGGGCCGGGTCAACCCGCCCTCCGCGCCTGGTCAAACTCAGCTATACCCCGGCCGAAGCCAGCAAGCACCTCGCCCTCGTCGGCAAGGGAATCACGTTTGACACCGGCGGGCTCTCGCTGAAGTCGCCGGCCTCGATGGTCGGAATGAAATACGACATGACCGGTGCCGCCACGGTGCTCGCGGTTGTGGTTGCCGCTGCCAGGCTCCAGCTGCCGGTGCGCATCACCGCGTGGATGTGCATCGCTGAGAATATGCCGTCGGGGTCAGCCATTCGTCCTAACGACGTGCTGCGCCTGCGCGGCGGACGCACGGTCGAAGTGCTCAATACGGATGCCGAGGGTCGCCTTGTGCTTGCCGACGGCCTCGTCGCCGCGGCTGAAGAACACCCGGACGCCATCATCGACGTCGCCACCCTCACCGGCGCCGCTGTCGTCGCGCTGGGAAACCGGTATTTCGGCACGATGGGTGATGACGCTCTCGTACAGCACGTGCTCGCCGCCAGCGCCGCGGTCGGCGAGACGGCTTGGCCGATGCCGTTCCCCGAGGAGTTGCGCGCCACTCTCAATTCCGACGTTGCCGACATCGCCAACGCCAAAATTGGCAGCTCGGCCGGAGGCATGCTGCTCGCCGGGGTTTTTCTTCAGGAATTCATCGGAACGGATGCGGCCGGCCAGAGGATACCGTGGGCCCATCTCGATATCGCCGGACCGGCGCAGAACTCCGGATCCAGCTGGGGATTCACTGCCGCCGGACCGACCGGGGTATCTGTTCGGGCACTTCTGCGACTGGCCGAGGACTTTTCACGCCCGTAGTACAGTCGAAGGGGCAAGAAAAGCTTGTCAAACCACGCGGCCGATCAGCACAATATTGTCGGCCAGCGTGGCGAAGCGTAAAGCGCGAGGGAGTAGCTGAGTGTCGGATCAGAATTTTGACATTGTCGTTCTCGGTGGCGGAAGCGGTGGATACGCAGCGGCGCTGCGGTCCGTGCAGCTGGGATTCACCGTTGGTCTGATCGAGAAGGGCAAACTCGGCGGCACCTGCCTGCACGTCGGTTGCATTCCGACCAAGGCCCTCCTGCACTCGGCTGAGGTCGCCGACGTCAGCCGCGAAGCCGCGAAGTACGGCGTCAAGACCGCGTTTGACGGTATCGACATGGCCGCCGTCACCGCGTTCCGCGAGGGCATCGTGGCGAGCAAGTACAAGGGACTGCAGGGCCTGGTCAAGGCGCGCGGGATCACCGTCATCGAGGGCGAAGGCCGCTTGGTCTCTCCCACCACCGTTCAGGTTGGCGACGACATGATCGTCGGCAAGAACGTGATTCTGGCTACCGGTTCCTACACCCGTTCACTGCCCGGCCTTGAGCTCGGCGGCCGTGTGATCACCAGTGAGACCGCACTCGCCCTGGACTACGTCCCCAAGAAGGTCGCCGTGCTCGGCGGTGGCGTCATCGGCGTTGAATTCGCGAGTGTCTGGAAGTCCTTCGGCGCCGAGGTCACGATCATTGAAGCCCTGCCGCACCTGGTTCCCAATGAAGAGGAGTCAATCTCCAAGCAGCTGGAGCGCGCGTTCCGCAAGCGCGGTATTGAATATTCTCTCGGTATCCGCTTTCAGAGCGTCACTCAGTCCGACGCTGGTGTGGTCGTCACCCTGGAGAACGGGGCGACCGTCGAAGCCGACCTGCTGCTCGTGGCCGTCGGCCGTGGACCGGTCACTGCGGGGCTCGGCTACGACGAAGTCGGCGTCACCATGGACCGCGGGTTCGTCATTACCGACGAACGCCTGGCCACGAACATCCCCGGCGTCTATGCCGTGGGCGATATCGTTCCCGGCCTGCAGCTGGCACACCGCGGTTTTCAGCAGGGCATCTTTGTCGCGGAGGAAATTGCCGGGCTAAACCCGATCATCGTCGAGGACCTGAATATCCCCAAGGTCACCTACTCGGATCCCGAAGTGGCCTCCGTCGGCTACAGCGAAGCCAAGGCCGCTGACAAATTCGGTGCCGACCAGATCTCCACCTACGAGTACAACCTCAGCGGAAACGGCAAGAGCTCCATTCTTGGCACCGCCGGTTCGGTCAAGCTCGTGCGCGTCAAGGACGGCCCCATCGTGGGCATTCACATGATCGGCGCGCGCGTCGGCGAACTCATCGGCGAAGGCCAGCTCGTGGTGAACTGGGAAGCGTACCCGGAGGACATCGCTCCGTTCCTGCACGCCCACCCGACGCAGAACGAAGCGCTGGGCGAGGCTTTCCTGGCTATTGCCGGCAAACCGCTTCACGCGATGTAGACGGTTCTCACAATTTTTATCCAATTTTCAGACAAGCAAACGGTTTTAAAGGAGACATACGCATGAGCGAATCCGTCAGCCTCCCCGCACTCGGAGAGAGTGTCACAGAGGGCACGGTCACCCGCTGGCTCAAGAGCGTGGGCGACCGCGTGGAGGTCGACGAGCCGTTGCTCGAGGTATCGACCGACAAGGTGGACACAGAAATTCCGTCGCCGGTCGCCGGCATCATCGAAGCCATCCTGGTGCAGGAAGACGAAACCGTCGAGGTCGGCACCCCTCTAGTCACGATCGGCGATGGATCCGGCGCCGCCGCTCCCGCGGCTGAGGCGCCCGTTGCTGAAGCGCCCGCGGCTGAGGCCCCGGTCGCAGCGCCGGAGCCCGTTGCGGTCCCGGTCGCAGCGGCCCCCGCACCCGTTGTAGTTCCCGAGCCCGTCGCTGCCGCACCGGCACCGGTCGTTGCCGCACCGGCCGCGGCTGCACCCGCACCCGTCGCGGCTGCACCGGCACCCGTCGCGGCTGCACCGGCACCCGTCGCGGCTGCACCGGCACCGGTCGTTGCCGCACCAGCACCCGTTGCCGCACCAGCACCCGCTGCCGTACCAGCACCCGTTGCCGCACCAGCACCCGTTGCCGCACCAGCACCCGCTGCCGCCTCCCCCGCGGCTCGTGGCTCACACGCCGGAACCAGCGGGTACGTCACCCCGATCGTGCGCAAGCTTGCGAATGAAGCCGGCGTTGACCTGTCGACGATCAGCGGCACCGGAGTGGGCGGACGCATCCGCAAGGAAGACATCGTGCTCGCCGCCTCGGCTGTTGGAACGGCCCCGGCCGCCCCGGTTGTCGAGGTATCGCCGCTGCGAGGAACCACCCAGCCGATGTCCCGCCTGCGCAAGGTTGTCGCCGAGCGCGCCGTCATCTCAATGCAATCGTCCGCTCAGCTCACGACCGTGGTCGAGGTTGATGTCACGCGCGTTGCGATGCTCCGCGACCGGGTCAAGGGCGCGTTTGCCGAGAAGACCGGCAACAAGCTCTCGTTCCTGCCGTTCTTCGCCCTCGCGGCAGCCGAGGCCCTTCGTGCCATCCCGATCGTGAACGCCACCATCGAGGGCGACACGATCGTGTACCCGTCCCAGGAGAACATCAGCATTGCCGTCGACACCGAACGTGGCCTGCTGACTCCGGTTGTGCGCAACGCCGGAGAACTCGATCTGGCCGGTTTCGCCGCCCAGATCGCTGACCTCGCCGCCCGCACCCGGGACAACAAGCTCAAGCCCGACGAACTGAGCGGCGGAACATTCACGCTGACCAACACCGGTTCGCGCGGCGCTTTGTTCGACACGCCCGTCGTGTTCCTGCCGCAGAGCGCAATTCTCGGCACGGGGATCGTCTACAAGAAGCCTCTCGTTGTCACCAATGATGGTCTTGATTCGATCGCGATCCGATCGAGTGTCTATCTCGCACTGTCCTACGATCACCGCATCATCGACGGTGCGGATGCAGCCCGCTTTCTCACCACGATGAAGTCACGGCTTGAAGCCGGTGCGTTCGAGGGCAACCTCGGCATCTAAGGGCACTGCATCATCGACACCGAGATCGCTCAGTAGTCGAAAATCTCACGAAGACGCCAGCCGCCCTCGCCCTTGACCACAAGGACCGAGGCCGGCTGGCTTTTTTCTCGTCCGGGTGCCGGGGTCAGGGCAACAACGGCCACATCCCCGCTTCGTTCAGCGAGGGACGGCACGTAGCCCGCATAGTCGATGAGGGTCCGTCCGGATCCGCCTTGCTGACGCTCGCGTGCGGCGTAGCTGTCTGATGCCAGCATGGCCGACCCGGTCTGATCCACGTCGGCCAGGCAGACGAGTGACGCAGAGGCCAGGCAGGTCGCTCGACGGGCGAGCAGAGCCAGCACGGCCGACACCGGGTCATCCCCCGCTATCGCCGTAGTGTCGGTGTCCGCGGCGGAACCGCCGCGGACAGGCTGATCGTCGCTCTGGCCCGGGGAGGCGTCGGCGCCCGGGGTCGCTGAGCCGGCGGCGTCCACTGGTACGTCGGCCGGAACTCGTGCTGCGGCTGTCGGCTCGTCTGTAGCCCCCTCGTTGCCACTGAGTCCTGATTCACCGGCGAGTCCTGATTCACCGGCGGGCCCTGATTCACTGGCGAGCCCTGATCCACCGGCAGGTCCAGACCCCGGCAGCAGGGTCAGTGCAAGCACGAGAAGGCTCACGCCGCCGATAATTGCGACCAGAACGGGCCGCTGATGGTCGTGCAACCGTTGGCGTAGAGCGTGCCCGGCAGCTTTGATCGGATGCGAGTCGACCACGGCTGCGAGTGCTCGACCAAGCCTCGCCAGCGGGTACGGTCCCCGCGCGAGGTCAGCGTCCCGCCTGGGGAGTCCGCGCATCGCGTCACTCCCGTGGCCGAAGCGCCCGCGGGGCAACCCGACGGCGAGGTCGTCGTCGAGGTCAGCGTTCAATCGATCGGTAGAATCATCGGTAACGTCGTCGTCGGAGTGCTTCTCGTTGGCCGCCACCACGGGCGCGAACGGATCGGGTTCCCACGCGGTGGGCAGTTCTACTGGGCCGATCGGCCCGTGGCGGAGCCGAGCACCGCTCACGTGCCGAGCTCCCGTCTCAACTGCTTTTTCGGCCTGTTCGTGGGCATCCGGCCGGGTAGCGGGGTAAAAGCCTCGAAGGGGCTCGGCGTCGGCCCAGTCGAAGAGGTCGTGCTCCAGTGTGCCAAGAACGGAACCGACGTGCGCTCCGGCATCGGCCGTTCCTGAGCCTGATCGCTCCACCGTCGGGTTCACGGCCGCCTGGAATCGACGAAGCAGGGCTGTCCCGCCAGCGTGGAGCGCGTGCGTTGCATCGACCGCGTCGACGAGATTCTCCAGCACCATGCCGAGGCGTTCGTAGTCGGCCCGCAACAGGCGCATCCGTTCTCGGGGCTCGTCGCTGAACTGTCGAACGGCGCCGAGACCGGCCAGCACGGCACGACCATTCCCATCGAGCAAAATTGTGGCCTGGTTCACGTTCCCATGCGCGAAGCCCGCCGCGTGCATAGCGTCAAGGCCCACGGTGACGGGTGCAAGGAGGGTCACGGCCTCACCGGGCGACAGATTCGGATGGTCGACCAGATACCTGGCCAATGATCCCCCGGTCAACCGTTCCTGAACCAGGCAGATGCGTCCATCACCGAGCTGCGCAACGTCGAGCAGACGCACGAGTCCGGGCGCTGCCGCCGACGAGAGCACGGCGATATCGAGTTCGATGCTCGCCGGCTCGGTGTCGGCGTGGAAAACCTTGAGGGCCACCGGGCTCCCCGTACCGGAATGACCCAGGTACACCACGGCTCGATCCCCCGTGCCAAGCAATCGGATCACGTGGTGTCCGGCGATGACCCCATCGGTGTGCACCGTTGGCGCACCTCCGACCTCGTCGGGAACTCGGCGTGGAGCCTGCCGGCGGCGGCGGGCCAGCGAGGCCGTTTCGTCGACCGAATTCGAGGTGGGTCCAGTGCGTCGTTTCACGCGACCATGATCGAGCGTGCGCTCAACGGACTTACCCGCGGGCCGCTCATTCGTGCAATGGCGGAGACGGGCGCCGCTGTGGAGGAGAAGTCGCCGCGCCCTGACACTCGCTGCGCCCCGAGCAGCTCCCGTGCCCCCTAGACTGAGCAGATGCTCGACTTTGTCGTCGCGGGGCTAAGCGCCAACTCCGTGCCGTATGTTGAGGGCCTTGAGCTCCAACGCGCAGTCCATCGCTCCGTCGTCGCACTGGAGCGACCGGACACCGTCCTCCTTTTGGAGCATCCGGCCGTGTACACCGCCGGAAAACGCACCCTGCCCGACGAACGGCCCGTGGATGCCACGCCGGTCATAGACGTCGACCGGGGTGGCAAAATCACCTGGCACGGCCCGGGACAGCTGGTCGGTTATCCAATCCTGCACCTGCAGGAACCCGTCGACGTCGTCGGCTACGTTCGGTCACTCGAAGGCATCCTGATCGAGGTGTTGATCGAATTCGGTATCGCTGCAATCCGCGTCGCCGGACGCTCCGGGGTGTGGGTCGGTTCAGCTGGCCACGAAGATAAGATCGCCGCCATCGGAATCCGCGTCGCCCAAGGCGTCACCATGCACGGCTTCGCGCTTAACTGCAGTAACTCGCTCGAACCATACTCTCGCATCATCGCCTGCGGAATTCGGGATGCCGGCGTGACCACAATGTCACGCGTGCTCGGGCGCACCGTCGACCCGGGTGAATTAGTCGACCCGATCACGGCCGCCTTCCGCCGGAACACGAGCATGAACCCCGCCAGTATGACCCCCGCCAGCCTCGACACCGTCAGGACGAACGCATGAGCGCAGTACCCGAAGGCCGCAAACTCTTGCGCTTGGAAATTCGTAACGCCGAAACGCCGATTGAACGCAAGCCAGCCTGGATCAAGACGGTCGCCAAAATGGGACCGGAGTATCAAAAACTACAGGGCCTGGTCAAGAGCGAAAATCTGCACACCGTCTGCCAGGAGGCGGGCTGCCCGAACATTTTTGAATGTTGGGAAGACCGCGAAGCGACCTTCCTGATCGGTGGCTCACAGTGCACTAGACGGTGTGACTTCTGCCAGATCGATACCGGCAAACCCGCCGACTATGACACCGACGAACCGCGCCGCGTGGGCGAATCCGTTGTGACGATGAACCTGCGCTATGCAACCGTGACCGGCGTCGCCCGCGACGACCTGCCGGATGAGGGAGCCTGGCTCTATGCGGAAACGATTCGTCAAATTCACCAGCAAAGCCCCGGTACCGGTGTCGAGATTCTCGTGCCGGACTTCTCCGGCAATCCGGAGCACCTCGCCCAGGTGTTCGACGCCAAACCGGAGGTTTTCGCCCACAACGTCGAAACCGTGCCGCGCATCTTCAAGCGCATCCGCCCGGCATTCCGGTATGACCGTTCACTCGACGTGCTCACTCAGGGTCGCAACGCCAGGCTGATCACCAAGTCCAACCTCATACTCGGCATGGGTGAGGAACGCGCCGAGATCACCCAAGCGCTGCACGACCTGCACGAGGCCGGCACCGACATCATCACTATCACGCAGTATCTGCGCCCGAGCGCGCGGCACCTGCCGGTCGCCCGCTGGGTGCGCCCGGAAGAATTCGTCGAGCTCAACGAGGAAGCCAAGGAGATCGGCTTTCTCGGCGTTCTCTCCGGGCCCCTCGTGCGCTCGTCCTATCGTGCGGGTCGACTGTGGGCGCAGTCGATGGTCGCGACCGGACGGGAAATTCCCGCCGAATTACGCCAGTTGGCTGATGCTCAACTCGGGTTTACCCAGGCCGCTTCGTGACGCAATTCGGTCACGCGGCATTCGAGTGACTGGGTAGTCTTATACCTATGGCACGCAGCAAGGAAAAGACCCCAAAAAAACCAAAACAGCCCGGCCGCCTGAAGCAAATGTGGCAGGTTTTCCAGATGACGAGACGCTACGACTCGAACATCGTCTGGATTCTGGTTGTGGCCTTCGTCGTACCCATTCTGATCAGTTTGGCACTGGCCCTGTTGATTCCGGGCAGCAACGTTTTCACTTTGGTGCTGTGGATCATCGCCGGCGTGCTCGCCGGTATCCTGGCGATGCTGATCATTCTTGGACGACGTGCCGAAAAGGCCGCGTACTCACAGATCGAGGGTCAGCCCGGAGCGGTAGGGGCCGTGTTGCGCAGCTCGCTGAAGCGGGGATGGGTCGGCAGTGAGATGCCGGTGGCCGTCAACGGCAAGACGCAGGATGCGGTCTATCGTGCGGTTGGCCGCGGCGGCGTCGTACTGATCAGTGAGGGTCCCAAGACGCGCACTACCCGCATGCTCGACGAAGAAAAACGCAAGATCGTGCGCATCGGTGGGAATGTCGGCGTGACGGTGATCTCGGTTGGCCCTGACGAAGACGCCGTTCCGCTACATAAGCTCGCTCGCCGCCTGACCCGGATCAAGCCCACCCTGACCAAAGCCGAAGTGCTCGCCGTCAACAACCGTCTCAACTCCATGGGCACGAAACTTCCCATTCCCAAGGGCGTCGACCCGATGAAGGCCCGCCCTCAGCGCGGCTGATCGCCACGAAACGATGAAGGGGCCGGGCGCTGCGCGCCCGGCCCCTTCATCGTTCTCGCTCATGTCGTTCTCCCTGTTTCGGACTATGACCGAATGAGAGCCGTCCCCGCGATTTTGTCGTGGAAACCACGTTGGTCGGAATCCCAGACCAGCGCGGGCAGCGCGATCCCCAGCAGCACCGTGCGCACAAGGGGACGCCACAATCCGACCCATCCGCCATGGATGGAAATGATCCGCAGCCCCACGAGCCGATGACCGATGCTGGCGCCGATCGTGGGTATGAACGCAATCTGCAGGATCACGAAGATGATCAGGTTCGCGGCCGGGTCGTAGCTGAAGAAGATCGAAGATACCCCGATCGCGATGCCCCAGTCGATGGCGAAGCCAAGCAGGCGTCGCCCGGGGCGACCTATGGAACCGGACCCGGTCTGGGGCAATCCGAGGCGCTCCCCCGGCCATTTACTCGGTGGAAGCTGACCAAATGTGTTCGGGCGGGAGTTGGAGTCTGGCACCCGATGAGTCTACCGAGAGGGCGTCCCTGTAACATGGGCGAAACATAAGCGTCACGGACAAGTAACGCGGCGCTACTAATCTCAGGGGAGCCGTTGTGTCCGATTCGGCCATTTCCACGCCCTCGTCGTCTGGAGTTATTCCGCATGTTCCGCGATTCGTCCGAAGTGCTTAAATTCATCAAAGAGAATGACGTCAAGTTTCTTGACATCCGTTTCACCGATCTCCCCGGTGTGCAGCAGCACTTCAACATTCCGGCATCCACCGTCGACGAAGAGTTCTTCACCGTAGGCCAAATGTTCGATGGTTCCTCGATCCGCGGCTTCGCGTCGATTCACGAATCCGACATGCAGCTCATCCCCGACGTGTCGACCGCATACCTCGACCCGTTCCGCACCGAGAAGACGCTCATCATGCTCTTCGACATCTACAACCCGCGTAACGGTGAAATCTACTCCAAGGACCCGCGCCAGGTCGCCAAGAAGGCCGAGAAATACCTCGCTTCCACGGGCATCGGAGACACGGCCCTCTTCGGTTCTGAAGCGGAGTTCTACATCTTCGACGATGTGCGCTACGAAGTGAACCAGCACACGAGCTTTTACTCCGTTGACTCCGGCGAAGGCGCCTGGAACTCCGGCAAGAAGGAAGTCGGCGGAAACCTCGCCAACAAGACGCCGTTCAAGGGCGGATACTTTCCGGTCAGCCCGGTTGACCAGCACGTCGATATGCGCGACGACATCTGCCTCAAATTGATTGAATCGGGCCTCATTCTCGAACGCAGTCATCACGAGGTCGGCACCGGCGGCCAGGGTGAGATCAACTACCGATTCGACACGATGGTTCACGCCGCCGACGACCTGCTGAAGTTCAAGTACATCGTCAAGAACACGGCGCACGACTGGGGCAAGACCGCAACGTTCATGCCCAAGCCGTTGTTCGGCGACAACGGCTCTGGCATGCACACGCACCAGTCCCTGTGGGCTGATGGCAAGCCGTTGTTCTACGATGAGGCCGGCTATGGCGGACTGTCCGACGTGGCTCGCTGGTACATCGGAGGCCTGCTCAAGCACGCCCCGGCCGTGCTCGCGTTCACGAACCCCACGGTCAACTCCTACCACCGTCTCGTTCCCGGATTCGAGGCCCCGGTCAACCTGGTCTACTCGGCCGGTAACCGCTCGGCGTCGATCCGCATCCCGATCACCGGAACCAACCCGAAGGCCAAGCGTCTTGAATTCCGCGCTCCCGACGCGTCCGGTAACCCGTACCTCGCCTTTGCCGCACAGCTCATGGCCGGCCTCGACGGAATCAAGAACCGTACCGAGCCGCACGAGCCCGTCGACAAGGACCTCTACGAGTTGCCGCCCGAGGAAGCGAAGAACATCCCCCAAGTTCCCGCGTCACTCGAGGAGGCCCTGCAGGCTCTCGAAGCAGACCACGACTTTCTGCTCGCCGGAAACGTGTTCACGCCCGAACTGATCGAGACCTGGATCCAGTACAAGCGCGAAAACGAGATCAAGCCGCTCGCCCAGCGTCCGCACCCGTTCGAGTTCGAGCTGTACTACGGCGTCTAAGCCACAGCAGTCTGAGCCCGGTCCGCAGGGGCCCGGCAAACGAGCAGGGACCGCATCCTCGGATGCGGTCCCTGCTTCGTTGCGGTGCGGGGTGTGTGTGGCGTCCGACGGCGGGCGTGCACCAGCCGCCCGGACGCTCAACCGACCATGGGCCCCGGACGATCTACCGGACCGTAGAAGAGGCGCTCGAATACGGCGCGGGCACGTCGGGTCACGGCGAGGTAGTCGTCCTCGAGTTGGTTGCCAGACCCGGGTGGGTATTCCATCACCCGGGCGATGCCCTCGAGGGCCGCGCGATCGCTGGGCAGCACGTTCGAGGTGTGATTCGTCCACAGTGTGATGGCGGAGCGGGCCCGAGACGTGAAGATCCACGCGCTGCGCAAGACCGCGGCATCCGCTGCCGGTATCAAACCGGCGCTGACGGCCTCGGCCAACGCCGACAGGGTGGACGTCGTGCGTAGCACCGGAATTGCCGCGGCATGCTGCAGCTGAAGCAGCTGGACCAGCCATTCCACGTCGCTGAGTGACCCCCTACCCAATTTCAGGTGCCGGTTCGGGTCGGCGCCCTGCGGCAGACGCTCGTTCTCGACCCGAGCCTTGATGCGGCGAACCTCGCGCACGGCCTGCTCGCTGATGGCGGCGGGGTACCGCACCTCGTCGGCAACGGCCTCGAAGTCCCGCAGCAACGCCGCGTCGCCAGCCACACCACGACCGCGGAGGAGCGCCTGGGCTTCCCAGGTGAGTGACCAGCGGCGGTAGTACGCCTGATAGGAGTCGAGCGACCGAACGACCGGCCCATTGCTGCCCTCTGGCCGCAAGCCGATGTCCAGATCGAGCGGCAAACGCCCGTCTTCGCTGAGTCGGTTCAGTTCGCGCACAATATAACGAGCACGTTCGTTGGCCGCTTCTCCGTCGAGAGTGCCGGCGCGAAACACGTACATGACGTCGGCGTCGGAGCCGAAACCGAGTTCGGCGCCACCAAACCGGCCCATGCCGATCACACCGAATTCAATCCCGTCACCGTCGGACGCGCCATCGTCCGCCCCGTTGGCACCTCCCTGACGTATCAGGGCTCCCCCACGAATGGCAGCGATGACGCCCTGAATATAGGTCGCGTTGACATCGGTCAATCCGCGCCCGAGCTGATCGAGATCGATCTGACCGAGCAGCGCTGCGAAAGCCAGTCGAAGCATCTCGCGCCGGCGGGCCGCACCCAAGATGGTTGCGGCGGCGTCCGGACTTTCATGCCGGCCCAGCACCGCGCGGGCCTCGTCCTGCAAGGCTTTCAGCGGCCGTGGCTGCAGGTCGGCCTCGTCTTCAAGCCAGGCCACTGCTTCCGGGATTTTCTCCAACAGCTCGCCGATGTACCGGCTTCCAGACAATACCCGGGTGAGACGCTCGGCGGCACCTGAGGAGTCGCGCAGCATCCGCAGGAACCAATAGGTCGAACCGAGGTTGTCGCTCAGGCGCCGGAAGGCCAGAAAGCCGTAGTCGGGATCGGCTCCCTGTGAGAGCCATTGCAACAGCACCGGGAGCAGATGCCGCTGAATCGCCGCGCGTCGAGATACTCCGCCGGAGAGGGCCGCGATGTGCGCGAGAGCGCCCTTGGTGTTGAGAAAACCGATGGCCGCCAGACGAGCCTCGGCCTGCGCACTCGTCAGGTTGAGGCCTTCGGCCGGAAGCGACGCTACCGCCGACAGCAGAGGACGGTAGAACAGCCGCTCGTGCAAGCCGCGCACCCTGTGCTTGGTCTCCGACCAGCGAACGGTGAGCCCCGCTGCGCTGGTGGCTAAGCCGCTCGACCGGGCCAACACCCGCAGATTTGCTTCGTCGCGCGGCATCAGGTGGGTGCGGCGCAGCTTGTGCAGCTGCAGCCGATGTTCCATCAGGCGCAGCATGCGATAGTCCTGCGCGAATTCGGTCGCTTCGGCCCGGCCGACATACCCGGCGTTGGCGAGAGCGATCAAGGCGGGGAGGGTGCCGGCCTGGCGCACGTCGGGGTCGGCCTGGCCATGGACGAGCTGGAGCAGTTGTACCGTGAACTCGATATCGCGCAGCCCGCCCGGGCCGAGCTTGAGCTGCACATCGACCTCATCGTCTGGGATATTCTCGGTGACCCGCTCCCGCATCCGCTGAACGGATTCGACGAAGTTCTCACGACTGGCGCTGCTCCAGACTTTGGGCATGACGGCGTCGATGTAGCGGGCGCCGAGCTCGCGGTCACCGGCCAGTGTGCGGGCCTTGAGCAGGGCTTGGAACTCCCAACTCTTGGCCCACCGGTCGTAGTAGGCCAGGTGTGATTGGATCGATCGCACGAGCGCGCCACTCTTGCCTTCCGGACGCAGATTCGGATCGACCTCCCACAACTCCGGTTCAATGGCGGATTCGCCCAGGCCGCGCATGATCAGTACGGCAAGCCGGGTAGCGATTTCAACGGAGCGCGCGCTGCCCAGGCCAGCAGATTCGTCGCCGTCGGCGACGAAAATGACGTCGACGTCGCTCACATAGTTGAGCTCGCTCGCGCCGGCCTTGCCCATGCCGATAATCGCGAAGCGGGTAGCGCGTACCTGTTCGGTCGTAAATACGCCGCGCCCGGCAGTGTCGCCGCTGGACATCGTTCGGGCGACCGCGAGGGCGGCTTCGAGCGCGGCGGTAGCGAGGTCGGACAGGGTGCGGGCGATACCGTCGAGCCCTGCTACGGGGTCGGTTTGTTCGAGGTCGTAGGCCGCAAGCTGTGCCAGGCGTCGGCGATAGCGCACTCGGAGGGCGATCCAGGCCGCATCACCGACCAGAAGGGAGAAGCCGTCGGCCGCTCTGACCGAGTCCAAGAGGTCGTTCACCAGATCGTCGACGCCGGGAAGAACAGCCAGCGGTGTCGCCAGGACCGACAATTCGTGCGGGTGCCGGAGGAAGAATTCGCTGAGCCCGCTGGACGCTCCGAGGACTTTGAGCAGCCGCGTGGCCGAGGCGGGTGTCTGGAGGAGTTCGAACAGTTCAGCGGATCCCTGCCGGAGCAGCGCGACCAGCGCGACGAGGGCGGCATCCGGGCTTGCCGTTGCGGTGAGCAGCGGTAACAGCACGCGCGTATCGGTCAACCGACCGGTCGGCCCGGACGCGGTGTGCGGGATGGCCGCCCCGAGCGTGGCAACCTCGTCGAGCCGGCCATGCACCTCCCCGAGGTCAACGAAACCGACCCGCACAAGTTCGGTCAGGGACAGTTGCAAACGCTCCATCGCGGGCGATTCCTTCGACTGGTCGGGTCTGGTTTTTGAAGCTGGGTGCGTCTGCCGAATCGTCCTCAAACGCGCATGACGCGCTAGAGCATCTCGAGGTTCTTTTCAAGTTCGAACGGGGTGACCTGCGACCGGTAGTCACGCCACTCCTGCCGCTTGTTCAGTAGAACGTAGTTGAAGACCTGTTCGCCGAGCGTTTCTGCGACCAGCTCGGACTCTTCCATGAACTGGATAGCGTGATCGAGGCTGGCCGGCAGCTGCGTGTAGCCGAGCGCACGGCGTTCGGTGTCGCTGAGGCTCCACACGTTGTCTTCAGCCTCGGGTGGTAATTCGTAGCCCTCATCGATCCCCTTGAGGCCGGCAGCCAGCATGAGCGAATACGCGAGGTAGGGGTTGGCCGCAGAGTCAATGGCGCGGTACTCGACGCGGGCGCTCTGGCCCTTGTTGGGTTTGTAGAGCGGCACGCGCACCAGAGCTGAACGGTTGTTGTGACCCCAGCAGACGAAGCTCGGGGCCTCGTCGCCGCCCCACAGCCGCTTGTACGAGTTAACAAACTGGTTGGTCACGGCCGTGATCTCGGGGGCGTGTTTAAGCAACCCGGCGATGAACTGGCGGCCGATCTTGGAGAGCTGGTATTTAGCACCGGGCTCATAGAACGCGTTTGCGTCACCCTCAAACAGCGACATGTGCGTGTGCATGCCGGAACCGGGGTGCTCCGACATGGGCTTGGGCATAAACGTCGCGTAGACGCCCTGCTCGATCGCGACTTCCTTGACGACGGTACGGAAGGTCATGATGTTGTCGGCGGTGGTGAGTGCGTCGGCATAGCGCAGGTCAATTTCGTTCTGGCCGGGACCCGCCTCGTGGTGGCTGAATTCCACGGAAATTCCTAGGTCTTCGAGCATGCGCACGGAGCGACGACGGAAGTCATGGGCGGTTCCGCCGGGAACGTTGTCGAAGTAGCCGGCCGAGTCGACCGGAGTCGGACCGTTCTTGCCATACTTCGACGACTTGAGCAGATAGAACTCCACCTCGGGGTGGGTGTAGAACGTGAAGCCGCGGTCGGCCGCTTTGGCCAGGGTGCGCTTGAGCACGTTGCGAGGGTCGGCGACGGCGGGCTGGCCGTCGGGTGTGGTGATGTCGCAGAACATGCGGGCGGTGGGATCGACTTCCCCGCGCCAGGGCAGAATCTGGAACGTGGTGGGATCCGGGTGAGCCAGGACATCCGCTTCAAAGGAGCGGGTGAGGCCCTCGATGGCGGAACCGTCGAAGCCGAGGCCTTCGTTGAACGCGCCCTCGACCTCGGCGGGTGCAATGGCCACCGATTTGAGGGTGCCGACGACATCGGTGAACCAGAGCCGAATGAACTTGATTCCTCGCTCCTCGATGGTCCGAAGAACGAAGTCGCGCTGCTTGTCCATTCACGCTCTTTCTGATTGCTCCAACACGTACCTACCTGGGTAACTACTATCTAGGGTACTGGCTCCAAGCACGAGTGCTTGCCTGACTACACTTGTCGCATGCCAGAGTTGACAGCACCCGAGCCGGACCGCGCGGTTTCTCCCGCTGATGCTGCGGGGCAGTATCCCTTCAATACGGCGGCCGGGCCCAAGCGGGTGCGTACCCGCCACTTTCAGACTGCCAAGTCGCAGGGCATCCCGATTACGGGCCTGACCAGCTACGACATGCTGACCGCCCAGATCTTCGACGAAGCAGGGATCGATTTTCTGCTGGTGGGCGATTCGGCCGGCAACAACGTGTTCGGGTATGAGACGACCCTCCCGGTCACCGTCGACGAGCTCATCCCACTGTCGCGTGCCGTTGCTCGCGCGGTCAACCGGGCACTCGTCGTCGCCGACATGCCGTTCGGTTCGTACGAGAGCGGGCCGGATCAAGCCCTGGCGACCGCCGTGCGCTTCATGAAAGAAGCCCAGGTACACGCCGTCAAGCTCGAGGGCGGCCAGCGCAGCCACAAGCAGATCAGGCGTATCGTCTCGGCCGGCATCCCTGTGATGGGGCATGTGGGATTCACTCCGCAAAGCGAACACGGCTTGGGGGGCCACATCATTCAGGGGCGGGGGGAAGCCGCCGAGGAACTCCTCGCGGACGCTCTCGCCGTGCAGGACGCCGGGGCATTTGCCGTCGTGCTGGAGATGGTGCCGGCGAGCGTCGCCGCACGCGTGACGGAACAACTGGCGATCCCGACCATCGGGGTCGGAGCGGGGCCATCCGTTGATGGACAGCTGCTGGTGTGGACGGACTTTGCCGGTATGACGAGCGGGCGGGTGCCCAAGTTCGTGCGTCAGTACGCCGACGTGCGGGCGGTGCTGGCGGATGCTGTGCAGCGGTTCACCGCGGACGTCAAGTCCGGCGCCTACCCTGCTCCCGAGCACAGCTACGAGTAGCCCCTGCCGCGGGCTAGGCCGGAATCAGCGGGCGTCGCGCGCGTCGTCTTCAGACCACTTGGCGCTGTTCGCGCGCAACTTCTCGAGAGCATGGGCGGCCTCGTCGCGTGTTGCAAACGGCCCCACCCGATCCAGCGACGTCGATTGAAAACCCTGCTCCACTTCGCCGGTGCGCATGTTGTACCAGAATGCGTGTTCTTTGTCCTCGGCCATAAGCTTGATCCTATGCCTAAGGATTCAACTGGTCACCTCATCCCGGGAACGGTGTCATCGACCCGTTTCGTTCCGTCACACATCGTTCGCCCGGAGTATGTGGGCAAGAAGGGCCCGAGCACCTTTACCGGCTCGGACGTCTACTCGAGCGAGAAGATCGATCTCATTCGGGAGTCCGGTCGCATCGCTGCCGAGGCCATTGCCGCTGTGGGACGGGCAATTGTTCCCGGCGTCACAACCGAGGAGCTGGACCAGATCGGTCACGACTACCTCGTGGCCAACGACGCCTACCCCTCCACACTCGGTTACCGCGGCTACCCCAAGTCGTTGTGCAGTTCGGTGAATGAGGTCATCTGCCACGGAATCCCCGACAATACGGTGCTCGACAATGGTGACATCGTCAACATCGACATCACGGCGTACAAGCACGGTGTGCACGGCGACACCAACGTGACGTTCATCGTCGGCGACGCCAGCGCGGAGGTGACACTGCTGGTCGAACGAACCCGGGAGGCGCTCACCCGGGGTATCAAAGCTGTCGCCCCCGGTCGCGAGGTCAACGTCATCGGACGCGCCATCGAGTCCTATGCCAAACGGTTCGATTACGGTGTCGTGCGCGACTACACCGGCCACGGCGTCGGCGAGGCTTTCCACTCCGGTCTCATCATTCCGCACTACGACGCGCCACAGTACAACACGGTCATGGAGGTCGGGATGGTCTTCACCATCGAGCCGATGCTCACCCTCGGAACGAGCGATTGGGATATCTGGAGCGATGACTGGACGGTGCTCACCCGTGACCATAGCGTGACCGCGCAGTTTGAACACACCCTCGTGGTGACCGAGCGCGGCGCCGAGATCCTGACCCTGGCCTGACCGACTTTCTCTTACAGATAGGGTCAAGTCATGACTGCAACGACGGCAATCGGCATCGACATCGGCGGCACGGGAATCAAAGGAGCGGTGGTCGACCTGTCGACCGGCGCGCTCCTCTCCGAACGGGTGAAGCTGCCCACGCCCAAGGGCGGTCGGCCGCAGGACATTGTCGAGACCACCCGCACCCTGCTCGACACCGTCTCGAAGGACGTCGGCGAGCTGCCGGTCGGCGTCTGCTTTCCCGCCGTCGTGAAGAACGGACACACCATGTCGGCGGCGAACGTATCGTCGAAGTGGATTGGCCTGGCCGCCGAAGCCCTCTTTGAAAAGGCTCTCGATCTGCCGATTCACTTCGTCAACGACGCGGATGCCGCCGGTTACGCGGAATCACAATTCGGTGCGGCCAGGGGCGTAGCCGGCGTCGTCCTGCTGACCACCCTCGGCACCGGCATCGGCTCGGCACTGATCAACGACGGCGTCCTGGTGCCCAACACAGAACTGGGACACCTCGAGATTGACGGCCAGGATTACGAGACTCGCGCGGCCTACTCCGCCAAGGAGCGTGAGGACCTCAGCTGGGAAAAGTGGGCCACACGCCTGCAAAAGTATTACTCGACGCTGGAACGGCTCTTCTCCCCCGATCTGTTCATCGTTGGCGGCGGTGTATCCAAGCACCACGAGAACTTTCTGCCCCTGCTCAATCTGAGGACGCGGATCATCCCCGCGGTGCATCGCAATAACGCCGGAATTCTCGGCGCAGCGGCTTTGGCAGCCCGGTTTCCCGGCTGATTCAAACGCCCCGGCCCGGCTGGCCCGGTGTGCGGCGTGTGGCGTGTGGCGTCAAAGGCATTACGGGGTGGAATGGGCCAGCTAGTACGCCGGGTTCTGTCCAGGTGTTTGCACACCGTCGACGGCCATCTATCTCGTGACTACGTTGCCGCAGCCCTCTAGCGGTCTACCCGAAAGCTCGGCGAGCCGCCTCAACGCTTTCTGTCTGACCTTGCTCCGGACGAGGTTTACCAAGCCGACCAGGTCACCCTGGCCTCTGGTGGTCTCTTACACCACCGTTTCACCCTTACCACCAGCCGGGCCCGAAGGCTCGACGTCGTGGCGGTCTACTTTCTGTGGCACTGTCTCGCGGGTTGCCCCGGGTGGGTGTTACCCACCATCCTGCTCTGTGGAGCCCGGACGTTCCTCGGCATCCGCTTGGCCCGAAGATCAAACGAATGACGCGACCGTCTTGCCGACCCATTCCGAAGAATAAGTCTACAGGGCGGGCAAGACAGCGCTGAACCCGGGTTAGATTCCCGACTCTTCGGTGCGCACCAGTACGGCGCCACAGTCGGGGCAGAAGATGACGTCGTCGGTCGGCGCCTGGCGGGCATCAGCGAGGTCGCTCCCGGTCAGGGTCATCGTGCATCCGCTGCAGGTACGGGCCCGAAGCAGGGCTGCGGCGTTGCCGTGGCCAGTGATGCGCAGGCGCTCGTACAGTGTCGCGAGGTCTTCGGGGATGGTTGCGGCCACGGTGGCACGGTCTCGAACGAGTTCGTCGAGCTGACGCGTGAGGTCTACCAGCACCTCGTCGCGCGCGGACTCGGTCAATTTCACTCGGTCGACGATGGCAGCACGTTCCTTTTCCACTACGGCGACGGCCGCTTCGTGCTCTTCCTGACGCTCCAAAACAGCGATCTCGATCTCTTCGAGATCAAACAGGCGTTTCTTGAGCGAGGCGATTTCAGAGTCCAGAGCCTGGATGTCCTTGATCGAGGAGGTGTGCTGCAGACGGTCTGTATCGCGGGCGATGCGCTTCTCAACGACCTCGACGTCGCTCTCAATGCGTCCCAATTCGGTGCGCACATCGTCGAGTTCGCCCGACCGACCGAGCAGCTTCATGCGGCTGGCTTCCGCCTCACGATTGAGCGAGGCCAGCTCGGTGTGCTGAACGAGCGACTTTGACTGGTGGCTGAGCTGAAGAACCTTGATGTCGAGGGCCTGAAGCCGCAGAAGTTCCTTCTGCTGGAGTGGTGATGCCTTCACGATGTCCTGACCTAACGCTGGAAGTGAGATGGAGTGCGGGAAAATGGGGGACTCGGAGATCAGTGCACGACCGCGAAGTCCCACGGGTCGGTATTCAGCTCGCTCACTGTGACCACCATCCCCGGCAGCGCCTCACGCAACTGCGCCGCGGCCGGTTCCAGCCAGAGCCATTCGCTGGCCCAGTGCGACACATCCATGAGCGCGGGACCGCCCGTACAGAGCGCCTGCTCGCGAGCCTCGGAGGCCGGGTGATGGCGCAGGTCGGAGGTGATGAAGACATCCGCCGTGAGTACCTTGGGCTGACGCAACAACGAGTCGCCCGCGCCGCCGCAGAGGGCGACAGTGGTGACCGGTGTGGAGTAGTCGCCGGCGACACGCACTCCCGACGCCGTCGCCGGCAATAATGCCAGCAGGGTATGCGCGAGATGTCCGAGGGTCGTCGGGTGTGCAAGTCGACCGACACGGCCGATGCCGGTGCCGGGCGCGGTGCTGTTGGTGATGGGGGCTGTATCGAACAGACCAAGTCGGGTGGCGATAATGTCGGACACCCCATCAGCAACGACGTCAGCGTTGGTATGCGCGGCCAGCAGCGCGCATTCGGCCCGGATCAGCCGACTGAGAAGCGCGCCCTTGTAGCGATCTTCGGCAACGCTCGTTATACCGCGAAGGAGAAGGGGATGATGCGTCAGGAGCAGGTCGGATCCGCTCGTGATCGCCTCGTGAACGGTGAGGGCGACGGCGTCGACAGCAAGATGGATAGTGCGAATCGGCTGCGACGGATCGCCACTGATCAGGCCCGGACTGTCCCAGTCCTCGGCACCGTCCAGGGGCCACAGGGTGTGGGCGACGCGGGTAACGTCTGCTAGCGAGAATGGCACTCGATTAGCCTACCGGGAGACCGGCGTCGGGACTTCGCCGGACACGGTGCAACCCGATGCCCGGCGCCCGCCAGTAAATGTGTCAGAAGTCGTAGTCGTCGAGCAGCACGGTGGCCGACTCTTCCCTGGTCCAGGCCGCAGGGATCATGGCACCGGTTTGGGCTTTGCGGTGCAGAAAATCCGTGGTTTCCGGTTCGATCAGTTCCGGCGACAGGCTCTCGGCGGTCACACTCATCAGCTGGCTCGCCGACCCGATCAAAAACTGAGCGCGCAGGAGGCACCCCTCGTCACCCATCACGGGGATGTCCACGACATCGACTTGGCGACGGTTGCAGAGTGCCTCGGCATAGAGCAATACGGCATCAGCGAGATCGCTGCCTGTCACTACGGAACCGCCCGGGTAAAATATGCGTTTCATGGTCGCCCCTCCAAAGCTCACGGAAATGTCACGTGCGTCCAGGGTCCGGGGTCGCCGTAACAGTATATGCCGGGTCTACCCCAAAGCAATGGAATCTCGGCGATCTCGCATGTTGAGCCGATGCGACCGACGGAAGACGCCGGACCCGTCTGATTCAGGCGACGGAGCGAACTCAATGTGGGCCCTACCGGGCTCGAACCGATGACATCCACGGTGTAAAAGTCCGGTCGCACACAAACTCAATGAGGATCCGCAAGAACACGGGCTCGCGAGAGACTGCGCATTTGCGGTAACTTGCCCGAAAATCCGGGATTGTGGCGAATCCTGCTGCTGGAACACCAAGGCCTCAACAACTCAAAACACCCAGCAGATTTGTTCTGCCTGTACGCAGCACTAGCCGAGCATTACGAGCTCGGCGGCACCGAACACCGGCGGTGCCGCTGGTCGTGACCCGGGGCTCCCGCGGACCGAGGGCGTCAGGCCCTCAAGAGGCCACAGAATTCAAGAGTCCATAGGACTTTCCCCCACGGGTTCTGGTCGCGCTCTCGGCCGTCCTGCTGTCCGTTGACCCACGCTTGCGATTATCAAGCGTCCGGCAGAAATGCGGTGAGTACCGAGTCCCACTCGAACCCGCCGACAGCGTGACAGCCCGCGCCCTCGCAACCCGCGAAGCTGTGTCCCGAGCACAGACGCGCTCTCCAACCACCTGTGAGCGCTGCAGCCGCACCCCGGGCACGATTGATTGGTCACAGGAGTGGATCGAAACCCTGTGCCGCTGGCACCACGAGTCCCGGCGCACGTGTAACCCCGCGGTCTAACGCCCGCGCCGGTTCAGGGCATCCAGCCGCACGCACGGCAGCGAGCACACATCGTCGACCGGAAGCTACGCTCGAACAAAACGAAGCGCCTGCACGATGCGCGTCGGATCGTAGAGAATCACCCGCCATGGTCCCTCGCCGTCCATAGCCAAGACCTCCAAAAGTGTCCCCATTGCGCTCGATGCACACGGCCCGCGGCGAGGGGGTGATTTCCGCGAGGCGCAGTTCATCGCCCGACAGAGAATTCGGTTCGAAGGCCACCGCGAGGGGTAGGCCATGGCGACGCATGCGCACCGCGTCGCCGTGGCGGCCACATCCTGGTCGATTTGTACTTCCTTGCCAAAGCGTGTAAGGGCGGACTACGGTTCGAACATTCGATTTAAATTCCGCACCGAAGGAGTGTCATGGTCAAATCACCTGCCATTCGCGCTGGACTGACGCTGGTGTCCGTCGCAGCGTTGATCCTCGCCACAACATCCGTTGCATCGGCCCGGCCCGGGGACGACGGCGCGCTATCGACCGCCGACGGCGCTCGCGACGCCCACCAGCACGGCGGAACGGCCGGTCATCTGCCGGCAACACAGTCCAATGTCAACGTAGTCTCCAAACTGAAGATGAAGAACGCGGTGCCCGAGAAGATCGCCGATGTGGGCGTCTTCAAGGACTATGCCTACCTTGCTGCGTGGGGCGTCGTGTCGTGCACCTACAACGGGGTGCACGTCGTGGATATCAAGGACCCCGCGAAGCCGAAGGAGGTCGCGTTTATCCAGTCCAAGGAGGGCAGCTACCCGGGCGAGGGTGTCCAGGCCCTTCAACTCGATACGCCAGCCTTTACCGGCGACGTGCTCGTCACCAATAACGAGAAGTGCAAGGACAAAGCAGGGTTCGGCGGCATGAATCTCTATGACGTGACGAATCCCGAGCACCCCACACCACTCGCCGTGGGCATTGGCGATTCAACAGCCGATGGTCAGGGCAAGAAGACCTCCAACCAGACCCACAGCGTCTTCGCCTGGGATGCCGGCGACAAGGCGTACGCGGTCATCGTTGACAACGAAGAGGGCACCGATGTCGACATCATGGACATCACCAACCCGAAGAAGCCGTTCCTTACCGCCGAATACGATCTGGACAAGACCTTCCCGCAGATCCTCCAGAACGCACCGTCGAATCTGACCGAGGTGTTTCTCCACGACCTCGTCGTCAAGCAGATCGCCGGAAAACAGGTGATGCTGTTGTCCTACTGGGACGCTGGATACGTCACCGTCGACATGACCGACGTGCACAACCCGATCTATGTCGGCGATACGGACTTCGCCAACCCCGACCCGCAGCTTCAGGAGTCGGCAGGCCTGATCGAGAAGCCTGAAGGCAACGGCCACCAGGGCGAGTTCACCCTCGACAACAGGTTCGTAATCGGTGCCGACGAGGACTTCGCGCCCAACGGCGCGGAGGGCACCACGGATGACTCCGCGACACCGTTTCAGATCTCGCAGGGCAGCGACACACCGCAGCTGCAAGGCGGGGAGTCGCTGACCGGTGATGCCGTCTACGCGGGACAAGCATGTTCCGGTGATCCGGTTGTGCCACCGGCGGCGGTCACCGCAAGCGGCAGCCAGATCGCGATCGTCACCCGTGGTCTCTGCGCATTCACCGAGAAGGTGGCGAACGTTGAAGCGGCTGGCGGCTATGACGGAATCGTCATCATCAACCGCGAGGGTACCGACGGATGCGGCGCGTTCGGGATGAGCGTCGCCGGCAACATCCCGACCTCTTCGGTCGACCGTCAAACCGGATTCGGTTTCTTCGACCTCGAGGCCTCCTACGATAACGCGGCCTGCCTCGCCGGTGCTGCCAGCCTGATTCCCGGCCTGAGTCTGGGCGCCGTCGGAGACCTCGTTTCCTTGCGCGCGTTCTTCGACGGTTGGGGTTATGTGCACCTCTTCGACAACTCGACGGGAAAGATGTCCGAGCTGGACACCTATGCAATTCCCGAAGCCATGGACCCGGCCTACGCTGTGGGCTTCGGCGACCTCTCGGTTCACGAGGTGGCCACGTCCAAACAGCGGGCCGACCTGGCGTACTTCTCGTATTACGCGGGAGGATTTCGAGTGACCAAAATCATCGACGACAAACTCGTCGAGACCGGTCGCTTCATTGACGAGGGCGGCAACAACTTCTGGGGTGTGGACGTGTTCGAGAACAACGGCGTCGAATACGTTGCGGCCAGCGACCGTGATTTCGGGCTCTACATCTTCCGATACACGGGCAACTGAGCCGACAGCCTGATCTGAATTACCCACACGAAATCGCTCCTGAGAACCCCCTCAGGAGCGATTTCGTGCGTCCCGGTGGCGCCGTAGGACGCGGCGGGCCATCTCGCCTCGCCGGGTCAGCGGGGCAGCACCAGGGCGCCGTCCATGTGACGGGGTATCGTGTCGTGGTGCTGAGCCCATGACAACCGAAACTCCCGTCGGGAAGCCGTTGAAGACCAGACGACCCCTGGTCGGTGCGAGCGTGTCGCTGATCTGACGCACGAGATCGGGCACGTTGCTGTTGTGGCGCACGCGCACCGACGCCTAACCAACTGACAGGTCGATTTGTGAGCCGACTCTGCGAGGCGGTACCTCAGATGGTTTCTCTGATCAGGCATTTTACTTGTGGGCCCTACCGGGCTCGAACCGATGACATCCACGGTGTAAACGTGGCGCTCTACCAACTGAGCTAAAGGCCCCGGCGACGCGTCGGTCGTGGGTTCACTCAGTATAGGACAGACTCGGCGCGCGTTTGGCGACCCATCGAGTTCAGAGGACCGGTGTGAGTTGCCCGAGTGCGGCTCGGTAGGCGTCGATCGATCGCGCTTCACCCGGGGCGGTGATGAAACTGGCGCGAATAATGCCGCTCGGATCGATCAAGAATGTCGCACGGTTGGCGAAACCCTTCTCCTCGAGAAAGACGCCGTATTCTTTTGCGACCGCGCCGTGGGGCCAAAAGTCCGCAACCAGGTTGAAGGTGTATTTTTCCTGCTCGCCGAAGGCACGCAGGGCGTGTCGCGAGTCGACCGAAATTCCGATGAGTTCGACGCCGCCGTCCTCGAACAGAGACAGGTTGTCGCGCAGTTCGCAGAGTTCGCCACTGCATATTCCCGAAAAGGCGAGGGGGAAGAAGACCAGCGCGACAGATTTCACTCCCCGGTATTGGCTGAGCTGCACGCTTTCGCCGAACTGGTTGATGAGCTTGAAGTCGGGTGCCTGGGTGTCGTTCTCGAGAGCCATATGGGCTCCTTTCCTAGTGCTGCGGTGGCGCGCGGTTGGGCCGGTGACATACTCTAGCCCGGCAATGTGCGCGAAGTCACAAAACCCGCAGCTTGTCGGCGGCGGGCACCCGTACGCGGACAACGGGCGAAATCTGTAGGCTTACGTCGTGCCGCTGGTTGCAATCCAACCTGCTCATTTACGGCACGTGCCACCGTGGCGCCGCACCATGTCACCGCGGAGCACCATCGCTGCACGAACCCCAGAGAGAGGTCGACTGTGACGGTCAACGACCAGGACCCATACTCGACGAACAACGCCGACTCCGATCCGGAGGAAACTGCGGAGTGGTCGCAATCCCTCGATTCGCTCGTTGCCGAACACGGCCACGAACGCGGACGCGAGATCATGCTCAGCCTGTTGAAGCGGTCGAAAGAGCTGCATCTGGGCGTTCCCATGGTTCCGACAACGGACTACATCAACACCATTGCGCCGGAGAACGAACCCGATTTTCCCGGCGACGAAGACATAGAGCGCCGCTACCGCGCCTGGATTCGCTGGAACGCTGCCGTTCTGGTGCACCGCGCTCAGCGCCCCGGCATCGCCGTTGGTGGCCATATCTCCACCTACGCGTCATCCGCTGCCCTGTATGAAGTTGGTTTCAACCACTTCTTCCGAGGTCAGGACCACCCGGGCGGTGGCGACCAGATTTTCATTCAGGGTCATGCCTCCCCCGGCACCTACGCGCGCGCCTTCCTCGAGGGCCGGCTGACAGAGAACCAGCTTGACGGTTTCCGTCAGGAAAAATCGCACGCTCCTCATGGCATCTCTTCATATCCGCACCCGCGCCTCATGCCGGAATTCTGGCAGTTTCCCACCGTCTCCATGGGTCTCGGCCCGATCAACGCGATCTATCAGGCGCAGCTCAACCGCTACCTGACCCACCGGGGCATCAAGGATGCCAGCGACCAGCAGGTCTGGGCATTCCTCGGCGACGGTGAAATGGATGAGGTGGAAAGCCGCGGCCAGTTGCAGGTCGCGGCCAACGAGGGCCTCGACAACCTCAACTTCGTCATCAACTGCAACCTTCAGCGCCTCGACGGCCCGGTGCGCGGTAACGGCAAGATCATCCAGGAGCTCGAAAGCTTCTTCCGCGGTGCTGGCTGGAACGTCATCAAGGTGGTCTGGGGTCGGGAGTGGGACAGCCTCCTCAAGAACGACGTAGACGGCGCCCTGATCAACCTGATGAACGTCACGCCCGACGGTGATTACCAGACGTACAAAGCCGAAAGTGGCGCCTACGTGCGCGAGAATTTCTTCGGACGCGACCCGCGTGCGCGGGCGCTCGTCGAGCACCTCAGCGATGACGAGGTCTGGAACCTCAAGCGCGGTGGACACGACTACCGCAAGGTCTACGCCGCATTCAAGGCCGCGTCGGAGCACACCGGCCAGCCGACCGTCATCCTGGCGAAAACGGTCAAGGGCTACGGCCTCGGTCCCAGTTTCGAAGGCCGCAACGCGACCCACCAGATGAAGAAGATGACCCTCGACAACCTCAAGTCGTTCCGTGACAGCATGCACGTGCCGATCACGGATGCCCAGCTCGAGGAAAACCCCTACTTGCCGCCCTACTACACCCCCGGCGACAAGGACGAGGCGATCGAGTATATGCACGAGCGTCGGCGTGCGCTCGGCGGCTACCTGCCAGAGCGACGCACCACACACACCAAGCTCAACTTGCCCGGAGATGAGACCTACGCGGTCGCCAAGAAAGGGTCCGGAACGCAGGAGATCGCCACGACCATGGCGTTCGTGCGACTGCTCAAGGAGCTGTTGCGCGCCAAGGACTTCGGAAACCGCATCGTTCCGATCATCCCCGACGAGGCTCGCACCTTCGGCATCGACGCGTTCTTCCCGAACGCGAAGATCTACAACCCCAACGGGCAGCACTACACCTCGGTCGACCACGCCCAGCTGCTGGCCTACAAGGAGAGCCCGCAGGGCCAGATTCTGCATGTCGGCATCAACGAGGCCGGCGCCGCCGCAGCTTTCACCAACGTGGGCACGTCCTATTCCACGCAGGGCGAACCGCTCATTCCGATCTACGTGTTCTACTCCATGTTCGGTTTCCAGCGCACCGGAGACGCTTTGTGGGCCGCCGGTGACCAGATGAGCCGCGGGTTCATCGTCGGTGCCACGGCCGGTCGCACGACGCTGACCGGGGAAGGTCTGCAGCACGCCGACGGTCACTCACCGTTGCTGGCGTCGACCAACCCGGCCGTCGTCTTCTACGACCCGGCATACGGCTATGAGATCGGCCACATAGTGCGCGCCGGACTCGAGCGCATGTATGGCGGCACCCACACAGACCCGAACGTCATGTACTACGTGACGGTCTACAACGAGCCGGCCGTGCAGCCGGTCGAGCCCGCTGACGTTGATGTGGACGGCATCCTGCACGGCATCCACCGGGTGAGTGAGTCCGCTGCGAGCGGACCGAAGGCACAATTGCTCGCCTCCGGCGTTGCCGTACCGTGGGCACTGGAGGCCCAGCAGCTCCTCGCCGACGACTGGGGCGTCTCGGCCGACGTCTGGTCGGTCACCTCGTGGACCGAACTGCGCCGCGATGGTCTGGCCGCCGAGGAGCACAACTTCCTTAATCCCGACGCCGTGCCCCGCATCCCGTACGTCACCACGAAGCTCGAAGGTGCTGCCGGCCCCTTCGTCGCAGTGTCTGACTTCATGCACGCCGTTCCGGACCAGATCCGACAGTTTGTTCCGAGCGACTTCGCGACGCTCGGTGCCGACAGCTTCGGCTTCTCGGACACCCGCCCGGCCGCACGCCGATTCTTCAAGATCGACGGTCCGTCGATGGTCGTGCGCACTCTGGAGCTGCTCGCCCGTCGCGGCGAAGTAGACCGCAGCCTCGCCGGCCAGGCGATCACCAAGTATCGCCTGCACGATGTAAGCGCGGGCACCACCGGCTCTGCCGGGGGCGAGAGCTAAGAAACCGTGGCACCGGCGCCCAAAACGAAGGAACAGACCCTCAACTGGCTGCGCACCATTTCTGGTGAGCTGTCGACCCAGACGCTCAAACGACTCGAAGACACGCTGTCCTGGTATGGCGATATGCCACCAGGGCGGCGGTCAGCCGTCGGCCTGGTCGCCCAGGCCGGGATCACAAGTTTCATCTCCTGGTTTGACGATCCACGGTCAACGCCGTGGATCGCCGCGGACGTCTTCGGTGCTGCCCCGCGAGAGTTGCTGCGCTCGGTGAGTCTGCAGCAGACGCTGCAGCTCATCCGCGTGACGGTTGAGGTCGTCGAGGAACGCGTCAAGGACGGCGGCGAGGCGCTGCGCGAAGCGATTCTGCTCTATTCGCGAGAGATCGCCTTCGGGGCAGCAGATGTCTATGCTCGTGCTGCCGAGGCACGCGGCCTCTGGGACGCGCGGTTGGAAGCTCTCGTCGTTGACTCTATTCTCAGTGGGGAATACGACGACGAACTGCCAAGCCGAATTGCGGCTCTCGGCTGGCATGGCCACGGTGAAGTCTGCGTACTGGTCGGCACCACCCCGCAGATGCTCGACGTCGACCAGTTGCGCCGCGCTGCCCGGCATATGGCCGCCGACGTGCTCATCGGCGTACAGGGGAACCGCCTCGTGCTCGTGATCGGTCGCGCACGCCCGGTCCAGGCGGACAGCGAAGACGTCGGCACCGCTGCGGCGCTCACGTTCATGGAGATCGCCATGCAACTCGAACCGATATTCGGGCCCGGGCATTTGGTGCTCGGTCACGAGGTTCCCAATCTCGTTGACGCATCCAAGAGCGCGAAGGCCGCCCTAGCCGGGTTCGCCGTCGCGCGGTCGTGGCGGAATGCGCCCCGGCCCGTCCAGGCCGACGATCTGCTCCCCGAGCGCGCCCTCGCCGGGGATCCGCTCGCCCGCGCGACGCTGATCCATCGCATCTATCGGCCGCTGCAGGCGCACTCGACCGAGTTGCTCACCACCCTGTGGTGCTATCTCGACAATGGCCGCTCGCTCGAGGCCACCGCGCGCGAATTATTCGTGCACCCCAACACCGTGCGGTATCGCCTGAAACGAGTATCCGAAGTCATTGGCTACGACGCCACGGGAGCCCGAGAGGCGCTCATTTTGCAATCGGCCCTGATCATCGGCTCGATCAGCGACCACGACGGTTCCACCCGCCGTCGCTGATGGTGTGTCGTCGCTGCACCGGCATCCGTCGGCACGGCGGTCACACGTCTCGCGGGATCAGACCCGCCCTATTCAGACTTGGAGCGTGTCATGCCCACATCCCGGAAATCCGCCACAGAAGGCGCCGCGGAACCGGATGTCGACGTTAGCGTCGCCCCGCAGCCTAGAGAGCTGACCCGCAGCCTCAAACCCCGCCACCTCTCGATGATCGCGATCGCGGGAGTCATCGGGGCTGGCCTGTTCGTTGGTTCTGGTGCGGCGATCCAGCAGGCCGGTCCTGGAATTCTCGTGGCCTACGCCGCCGCTGGCCTTGTCGTCATCCTGGTGATGCGCATGCTCGGCGAGATGGCGGCGGCGAGTCCGGAGACCGGGTCGTTCTCGACCTACGCCGACCGTGCACTCGGCCGCTGGGCCGGGTTCAGCATCGGCTGGCTCTACGCCTGGTTTTGGATCATCGTCCTTGGAATCGAAGCAACTGCGGGCGCGGCGATCGTGCATCGCTGGGTACCCGAGGTCGATCAATGGGTGTGGGCCCTCCTGCTCATGGTGCTACTCACGCTTACGAACGTGGCCTCGGTGAAATCATTCGGGGAGTTTGAATTTTGGTTTGCCTCGATCAAGGTCGCGGCCATTGTGGTCTTCCTCGTCCTCGGGATCGCGGCGATCCTGGGCTTCATGCCCGGTGTGACCGCGCCCGGCCTCGACAACCTCACCAATCGCGGCGGATTCTTCCCCAACGGTGCCGGAGCGGTGCTCGGCGGAGTGCTCGTGGTGGTTTTTTCTTTCTTCGGCGCCGAAATCGCCACGATCGCCGCGGGGGAATCGCAAAACCCGGTAGCCGCTGTTCGCCAGGCGGTGCGGTCCACCGTGTGGCGAATCCTGATCTTCTACATTGGCTCGATCGCCATTGTCGTCACCCTGCTGCCCTGGGACAGCGCCTCCGTAGCAAAGAGTCCGTATGTGGCGGCCATCGAGCTCTACGGCATTCCCGGTGCCGGCACGATCATGGATGTGATCGTGCTCACCTCTGTGTTGTCCTGCCTCAACTCGGGACTCTATACCGCCAGCCGTATGCTGTTCTCCCTGTCGACGCGCGGCGACGCTCCCCGCTCCTGGGGAACGATCTCCGCCAGAGGCGTGCCGCGCAGCGCTGTGCTCGCGTCGACCATCGTGGGGTTCGTGACCGTCGGCCTCAACTACGTCGCCCCGGACACCGTGTTCCTGTTCCTGGTGAACACTTCCGGCGCCATTGCCCTGTTCGTCTGGCTTGTGATCGCGGCCTCGCAGTTGATCCTGCGTCGCCGCATGGGACCGGACGCCGCAAGGGCACTTTCACTCAGGATGTGGGTCTTCCCCTACCTCACGTGGTTCGCCATCCTCAGCATCCTCGCCCTGCTCGTGGGAATGTTGATCGTCCCCGAAACGCGGGAATCCCTCGCGCTGTCCCTCGCGCTGGCCGGGCTGCTCGTGGGCGTGGGCCTGTGGCGTTACCGGGGCGGGCGTGGCTCGAGCCGCGAAGCTGCGACCCAACCGGTGATCGGTTCGGCGCATTCCGAATCAAGCCAACGCCAGGATTGATCCCGCCAGCTGCCACGAGTTGAGAAATCGGGATTCGTCCCGGGGAGTTTTTCTGCAGGACCCTACAAAGGAACCCGGAATACTCAGTGCGATTTGTACACTCATTTGCGCCATCAGGTTGGAAGACTGAATAGATGATCGTTGTCGTCTGCCCGGGTCAGGGCTCCCAAACTCCCGGATTCCTCGAACCCTGGCTGGCTCTGCCCGCCTTCCATGCCGGCCTCCGGCATATCTCCGACGACGTCCACCTAGACCTCGTCGCTCACGGCACGGTCAGTGATGCCGACACCATTCGCGACACGGCGATTGCCCAGCCCCTCATCGTGGCCGCCGGCATCCTCACGCTCGAAGCGCTGCTCGCGGATGGCCGGCGAGACCGCATCTCCGGGATCGCCGGGCACTCGGTCGGTGAGCTGACTGCCGCCGCGGGCGCTGGCATCCTGAAAACCACCGATGCGGTGCGTTTCGTCCGAGAGCGTGGCGTGGCGATGCAGGCCGCCGCCGCCCTCGTTCCCACCGGCATGAGCGCAGTGATCGGTGCCGACGAGACCGAGCTGCTCGCCCGAGTGATCGAGCTCGGCCTCGAACCCGCCAACTTCAATGGCAGTGGTCAGATCGTCGTCGCCGGTGCGCTCGACGCTCTCGCCGAACTCGCCGCGGCTCCCCCGCATCGCGCCAGGGTCATCCCACTGCAGGTTGCGGGTGCATTCCACACCCGGTATATGCAGCCTGCCGTTGAACGGATGACCGTGGTCGCCGACTCGCTCAGCCCCACCGATCCGACTCTCCCGATTTGGACCAACCGTGACGGAGTCCGCGTAACCGAGGGCATCCGATTTGTGGACCTTCTCGTCGGCCAGGTGTCGTCGCCGGTACGGTGGGACAGGTGCATGGAGGCCTTCGCAGCCGCGGGAGTCACCGGAATCATCGAGGTCGCGCCGGCTGGCGCGCTCGTCGGTCTCGCAAAGCGCGCCCTCAAGGGCGTTCCCACCGTCGCTATCAAGACCCCGGACGACCTGCCCGCCGCCTGGGCCATGATCGACCAGCAGTCCTGAATCTGATAAGAGAGACAATGACCAAGCCAACACTGAAGCAGTCCCACGGGTCGCAGTACACCCGCATCCTCTCGATCGGCGCCGCCCGCGGTGACCTCGTCGTACCCAACGACGAACTGGTCGCCGCGATTGATTCCTCCGACGAGTGGATCCAGCAGCGCACCGGCATCATCACCCGCACGCGTGCCAGCGAGGACATCGGCGCGGTCGACATGGCAACGGATGCCGCCCGCGAGGCCATCGAGAAAAGCGGCATCGACCCGGCACTCATCGATGCCGTGATCGTGGCCACCATCAGCAACGACCGCCAGACACCCTCAATGGCCGCCGTTTTGGCCGACCGCGTTGGCAGCAATCCGGCCGCCGCCTACGACATCAATGCAGCCTGCGCCGGCTATGCCTACGCCATCGCCCAGGCCGACGCCCTCATACGCACGGGGGCTGCGCACTATGCACTCGTCGTCGGCGCGGAGAAGCTCTCTGACCTCGTCGACCCGGCCGACCGGACCATCTCGTTCCTGCTCGGCGACGGTGCCGGCGCCGTCGTCATCGGCCCGAGTGACTACCCGGGCATCTCCACCACCGTGTGGGGATCGGATGGATCCAAGGCCGACGCGATTCACATGAATCACACCCTGCAGGGATACCGTCGCGGCGACGCCGACTGGCCAACCCTGCGTCAGCAAGGACAAACGGTCTTTCGCTGGGCCGTCTGGGACATGGCCAAGGTCGCCAAGAAAGCCCTCGAAGTCGCGGGGATCGAAAGCTCCGACCTGGCCGCATTCATTCCGCACCAGGCCAACATGCGCATCATCGATGAGTTTGCCAAGCAGCTCAAGTTGCCAGAGTCCGTTGTCATTGCGCGCGACGTCGCCACGACTGGCAACACCTCCTCGGCGTCTATTCCCCTCGCCACCCACCGCCTGCTCGAGGAACATCCAGAGCTCAGCGGCGGACTCGCGCTGCAGATCGGCTTCGGTGCCGGACTCGTGTTTGGCGCGCAAGTCGTTGTGCTGCCCTAACCAACCCACCCCCTAAACTAGGTCTCGGTCAACCGAGACACCCTCAAGGAGAAATAACATGGCATTGTCCACCGCAGAAGTTCTGACCGGCCTGGCCGAGCTCATCAACGACGAAACCGGAATCGCAACCGACACGGTTGAGCTGGGCAAGTCGTTCACCGACGACTTGGACATCGACTCCATCTCGATGATGACCATTGTCGTCAACGCAGAAGAGAAGTTCGACGTGAAGATCCCCGACGAAGAGGTCAAGAACCTCAAGACTGTCGGCGACGCTGTCGAGTTCATCGTGAAGGCACAGGACTAGGCCCAAGCCGGAACCAGGTCGGCCGGAAGTCGGCCGACCTGTTCACTGGGCTGGTGCCACAACGCGCCGGCCCACACGTTTGTCGTCCCATGGAGAGTTGACTTATGACCAAGAAAATCGTTATCACCGGTATCGGTGCGACTACGCCGCTGGGCGGCACGGCGGTGGAGACCTGGACGGCCCTCCTGGCCGGCGAATCGGGCGCTACCACCCTCGAGCAAGCCTGGGTCGCTGAAACAGCGATCCCGGTAACCTTCGCCGCACAGGCGCGCGTCAAGACCGCGGATGTGCTGCAACGATTCGAGGTCAAACGCCTCGACCCGTCCAGCCAGTTCGCCCTGATCGCTGGCCGTGAAGCCTGGGCAGATGCCGGCTCTCCCGAGGTCGAGCCAGAGCGCCTCGCCGTGGATTGGGCGACCGGAATCGGCGGAGTGTGGACCCTGCTGGACGCCTGGGACACCCTGCGCGAGCGAGGCCCGCGCCGCGTACTGCCCATGACCGTGCCGATGCTCATGCCGAACGGCCCGGGAGCGGCCATCGGAATGGACCTGCACGCCCGTGCCGGCATCACCACGGTGGTCTCCGCGTGTGCGTCGAGCACCGAAGCGCTGGTCAACGCGTACAACCGGCTGCAGGCTGGGCTCGCTGACATCGTCATCGCCGGGGGTTCCGAGGCCGCAATCCACCCGCTGCCGATCGCTTCCTTCGCGGCGATGCAGGCCCTGTCGACTCGCAACGACGACCCGGCGACGGCAAGTCGCCCCTACGACGTGACCCGGGACGGTTTCGTTCTCGGTGAGGGCGCCGCAGCCCTCGTCATTGAAACCGAAGAACACGCGAAAGCGCGCGGGGCCCACATCTACGCCGAACTGCTCGGCGGCGTCGTCAACAGCGATGCCTACCATGTGACTGCACCGGACCCGGAGGGGTCCGCCGCCGCCCGCGCAATGGTGTCGACCATTGAGAACGCCGGTGCGTCCCTGGCCGACGTGTCCCACATCAACGCCCACGCCACGAGCACCCCGGTCGGGGACATTGCCGAGTACAAAGCCCTCAGGCGCGTTTTCGGGGATCTGCTCGACGGCATCCCGGTGTCGGCGACAAAGGCTTCCACCGGCCACCTGCTCGGTGGCGCCGGCGCCCTCGAAGCGTTCTTCACGGTCAAGGCACTTTCTGAGCGCATCGCACCGCCGACGATCAACCTCACGTCTCAAGACCCGGAAATCACGCTCGACGTGGTCACCACTCCGCGGGCGCTACCGGCGGGAGACCTGCTCGCACTGAGCAACTCCTTCGGCTTCGGCGGCCACAACGCCGTCGTGGCATTCCGTTCGGTCTAGCGTTCGGTTCTATCTTTGCCCGTTGTGAATGACCCCGTCCGGTTTGGACGGGGTCATTCTTGTGGGGTGATCAGGCGCATCTGGCTGTATCTGACATCGACTGTGACGCGTGGGATTGCCGCCGGCACGGTCACCGGTCGACAGCCCACACTCCCACGCGGGAACGGCACGCGTTGGAGCAGTGTCGATCAGCCCACCTGGTGCAGCCAGACGACGGCGTTCAGATCGCTCGCCTGCCGGAACGGTTCTAGTTCGTCGTCCCAGGACTGCCCGAGAGCCAGGCGCAGGTGCCGGTGCAGTTCGATGGTATTGGCCCCCGCACTGTCCATCGCGGATCGAATGCGATCTTCCGGCACGACCATATTGCCCACGCTGTCCGTTTGAGCATGAAAAATACCCAGCTCCGGCGTGTGCAACCAGCGACCGCCATCTGATCCGGGCGCTGCATCTTCGGTGACTTCGAAACGCAACTGCTCCCAGCCGCGCAGAGCGGATGCCAGTGCGGCGCCAGTACCCAAGGGACCCTCCCAGTAGTATTCGGCGCGGTATGAACCGGGCAGGGCCGGCTGTTCCGACCAATCGAAATTGACGGCCTCGCCGAGCGTGCGTCCAGCCGACCACTCGATATGTGGGCACACAGCTCGCGGGGAAGAATGCACGAAAAGCACCCCCCGCGCAATCGGCGCCCGACGGTTGTATGTTGCATCCATCGTGATTCTCCGTTCCTAGTAGGTGCGTCTTCCCCAACGACCTCGGAACAACCGGACTCGCACAGTACAAGACTGTGAGCACGATGGCAGATATGAAGTTATGCGACCACTCGTCAGCACCCCTGAGTTGGTACTGGCCCGGCCGATAGCGCAATTATGCCCCAGGGACCTGCCGATTGACAAGCGGCCGAGGCATGAGAACGGCGGTGGAACAGATGAGGTTGCGGCTTGGGCAGCGGGGTCAGCGTTTGCTGGCCGATATCCTGACGGCGAGTTCGCCCAGCGCGGTGAGGGTGTAATCCGGTGCCGCAAAGTAGCTCGGGTAGGCCTCGCCGGTGCGGTTCAACCAGGCGGTGCTCAAGCCCGCTTGCGCCGCACCGTGGATGTCCCAGGGGTGCACGGCGACCAGGAGCATATCGCCCGGCGGCACCCCACAGACAGCCGCGGCATAGTCGTAGGCAGCCCGTACCGGTTTCCACGCCGGGGCGTCTTCCACCGTGAGCAGAGCTTCGAATTCGTTCTGGAGCCCTGCCCTGGTCAGGAGCGTCCTGGCCACCTGCACGCCTCCATTCGATAAGGTCACGAGGCGCAGCCCAGTGGTCTTGAGCGCCCGGATCCCGTCTTCTACGTCTGGGTAGAGGTTCAATGCAAAGAAGCCGGTCATAATGTGCTCCACAGCATCGTCGAGGTTGCCGGTCAGGGCGACGTCGCGGAGGACTCCGCGCAGGATCTCGGAGCTGATTTCAGCGAATTTTGCGGCACCACCGGCAGCGGCGAGGGCGAACCCGTCCCTGAGCAAGGATGCGAACCAGATCCCGGCCAGGTGCGAGGGGGCGCCGATATCCACAAAACGAGCCTTCATGGTCGACATGTCTGAGAGGGTTTCGTTGACGTCGAAAACGATCACTGACGGCGTGTTGCTGTTCATAACGTGGGTCCTCCAAGGTTCGCGATGTGGTGGTGCCCTATAGATGCATCCGTTCGGCGATGCCACCCACTCGCGGCGCGGCCCTCACCCACGACTCAGAGAACGCGCTCAGCCGTCAGGCACCAGAGTAGCTGGTGTTGCAGACAGGAGAGTGAGCCTTTCATCCGAGGGATAGTCCAGGTTGCGGGTTAGGGGGGATCGTGGCTGCCGCGACGCGAATGTGCCCGCCGCGCACCGCCACGGAGCGCACATCCACGCCCTCACGTTCGATGATGGTCCACGGGCGAGCCTTGAGGTCGGCACCGCCGACCGCGGCTGCGATCCGCGCGAGCGGCGAGAACACCCGGTAGATCTTCACGGGCGACTGCATGTCTACAATGCACGCGCGACCACCTGGCCGCAGCAGGGCACGCATCCGGTCCCAAGCCGGATGCCAGTCTGTGAAGACGCTCATTGCATAACTGGAAAAGACACCGTCGACGCTCCCTCGCGCCGCCGGGAGCTCTTTCACGACGACCATCGGGTCAAATGTCATGGCATCCGCCTCGACCAGGCGCACGTTCGTCCACCCGTTCGATTTCACCCGGCGGCGCGCCATCTCAAGCATCTCCCGGCTGCGATCCAGCCCGATCACGGCGCCCGCGGGCCGACCGCATCGACGAGCAGAGCAAAATTCAGGCCGGTACCGCAGGCTAGGTCCAGGACAGTGTCGCCCGGACGCAGCCCCAGGAGAGCCACGCCGCATTCTCGGCCGGCCCGGTAGACGACTCGTTCTCCGGAAAGAGCGTCGTAGAAACGGGCAGCGGCCCCGTAGACGTTCGCCATGGTGCAGACCGTCCTTCCTTTTTTCGCCAGCCTAACCAGCCCACAGTCGTCTTGAACACCGGCGACCGTCTACGCTCACAGTCATGCGAGAACTCGACAAATTTGATCTGGTCGTCATTGGGGGCGGAACTGCTGGCTTGATTGCCAGCCGCACGGCGGCGAGCTTCGGAGCGAGAGTGGCTCTGATCGAGGACAACCTCCTCGGCGGGGATTGCCTGTGGACCGGGTGCGTTCCATCGAAATCGCTCATTGCCGCCGCGAACGTCGCAGCGACGGCCCGATCCTCCGCTCGACTCGGAGTGCGGGTGGGCGATGTCGTCGTCAACTTCGCGCAGGTCATGACGCACGTTCAGGACGCGATGCAGGAAATCGCACCGGTCGATTCCGCCGAGTCTCTCGAGCGGGACAATATTGACGTGGTCATCGGGAGGGCACGATTCACCGGTCCGGACAGCGTCAACGTGAACGGCCGCGAACTCCGGTTCCATCAGGCGCTGATCGCCACCGGTGCCGCAGCGGCCCTGCCGGACATCCCCGGAATCGACGCGGTCGATCTGCTTACCAGCGAAACGTTCTGGGACCTGAGGACTGCCCCGGAACAACTCGTGGTGTTGGGCGGCGGGGCTCTCGGCTGTGAGATCGCCCAGGCCATGGCTCGCCTCGGTACGGCCGTGACGCTCGTGCACCGGGGGCCACGAATCTTGCCGAAGGAAGACGACCGGGCCAGTTCCCTCATTCAGGCCGCGCTCATCGCTGACGGAGTCGACGTGCGCACCAACTTCACCGTGATCGCGGTCACCTCCACCAACCGCCTCGCCGGTACGTTGTCCCTCGATGATGGGACCGCCCTGACTTTCGACCGGCTCTTCGTAGCCGTGGGTCGCCGCCCGAACACCGCCGGCCTCGACCTGCACTCCGTGGGAGTGCGCCGGGATGGGCACGGTAACATCATGGTCAATTCCAGGATGCGCACTTCCAACCCGCGCATCTGGGCCGCCGGCGACGTCACCGGACTGCCCCGGTTCACGCACACCGCCGGTGTGAACGCCAACCTGGCTGCAACAAACGCGATCCTCGGACTGACCCGCCCCGTCGACAAGGAGGCGATCCCCCGAGTCACGTTTACCTACCCTGAAGTCGGTGCCGTCGGCCTGCAATCCCGGGATGCGGAATCCGGGGCCCACCGAATCGTCACCTGGGAGCATGAACAGGTTGACCGCGCGGTGACGGAGGCGAAAACAGGCGGGTACACCCAGCTCATCGTCAACAAACGCGGCCGCATACTTGGCGGGACCGTCGTGGGCCCCCGGGCCGGTGAGACCCTCGGCGAGATCTCTCTGGCGGTGAAGAACCGGCTCACCACGAGCAGTATCGCCAGCACGACGCACGCGTATCCCACGTACAACGACGGCCTTTGGAGCGTGGCCGTGGCCGACGTGCGTCACCGGCTCGGTTCCAACCTGGTTTTGACCGCCACGCGGATCCTTCGACGTCTGCGTAAGGCGCGGCTACGCTGACAGTCTGCCCCGCACAGGGCTGACTCCCTGGGTCGGACCGCTTCCAGAATTCTCGCGGAGACCAAACGGCCCCACCGGCAGAGCGCCCGCCGGGCCCGGCGGGCTGCCTGCGCGATGCGTAGATCGTTGCCTCGGATCGAAGGCGGTCTGCAGCTATTTTGCCTGGCCGTAGTTATCGACGGTGGCCACCGTCAGCATGAAGTCGACCGGAAAGTCGCCGAAGAGCAGCCGCCCAGCGGTTTCGGCAGCCGTAGCGATGATCTGTGCGACGGCGTCGGTCTGCTCCGAGGGCGTGTGCACGATCACCTCGTCGTGCAGAAAAAAGACGAGGTGCGGTTGGGCGTGAAATGGCGCACGAGCCCGCGCAGCCGGGGTCACCGCACGGTGGGCTCCTGGAGGTCTCAGGCGAGCAGCATCGTGTACGGCATCCGCTTGGCTGCCGGGAGCAGGCAGTGCCGTGAGCTCGCGCCGGATCTCTGCCATCCAGCACAGGGCCCATTCAGCCGCGCTGCCCTGCACGATGAAGTTGCGGGTAAAGCGCCCCCAATCCCGGGCCTGGCTGCGGGCTCGCCGCTCATCAATCGCCGTCGCCGCCGGGTCGTAGGCCTGTGCCTGCACCTCATGCCAGCCCGTGCCTGGTATCGGTGACGAGCGCCCGAGTCGGGTCGTCACCACTTCGCCACGCTCGCCGGCGCGTGCCGCCGACTCGGTGAGCGCGATCGCCCGGGGGTAGGCACGGGCCAGGCGCGGCATCAATCGTGCGCTTTCCCCCGTCGTGGCCCCATACATGGCGCCGAGCATCGCGACCTTGGCGTGGTCGCGGGTCTGGGCGACACCGCTCGACACGATCCCGGTATACAGGTCGGTGCCGCGGCCAGCCCTGGCCATGTTCGTATCCTGCGCCAGCGCCGCGAGGATGCGCGGCTCCAGCTGCGCGGCATCCGCGACGACGAGTTTCCAGCCCGGGTCAGCGACGACAGCACCCCGAATCTGTTTGGGCAGCTGCAGCGCTCCCCCGCCGCGCGTGGCCCAGCGGCCGGTGACGACACCTCCGGGCACGTAGTCGGGGTGGAACCGGCCGTCGACGACCCAAGATTCCATCCAGGCCCAGCCGTTGGCGTTGTGCAGCCGGGAGAGTTTCTTGTACTGCAACAATAGTTCGATGACCGGGTGCTGCAACTTCTCCAGCTCCCAGCCCCGCGTCGAGGTGATGGCGAGCCCGGCACGCTGCAGCGCTTTGAACAGTTCCTGGGGCGAATCCGGGTTGAGGCTGGCGTCGTGCAGTTCTAAGCGGATGCGCCGGGCCAGCACTTCCAGACGCTCCGGTCGGACACCGGGTGCGACCCGCGGTCCGAGTTCGCGGGTGAGGAGGCGATCGTGCACGTCGGTGCGCCAGGGCAGGCCGGCGTAGCGCATCTCCGCGGCCACGAGCGCGCCGGCGGACTCGGCGGCAAGCAGGAGCCGTAGGCGCCCCGGTTCGGTAGCGGACGCCACCGCGTCGAGTTGGCGGCGAAACTCCTGCGCTGTACTCGACTCTCGGGCGCCCGGCGCGGCAGGCCCGCCTGCCGTCGTACCGGCAGCTGCAGGGTTCATGATATCCGCGGCGCCAGTGCTCGAAACCGGGTCACCGTCATCGTCCGCCTCGAAGTCGAAGAGTGTCACCCTGGGCTCGGCTTGGTCACTCGCTCCTGTACTCGCGACGTCCCAACGGTCCCGCGCGGCCTGGGCGAGTTCGCTCGTCGTGGTCAGTGCCGAATTCTTCAGGATCACATGGCACAGACGAAGATCGTGGCAGCGCTGCACTCGGATGCCCGCGGTGAGAAGTACCGAATAGATCCGGGCGGTATCGTCCCAGACCCAGCGCGGCGTGGCGGGTTCGCGGGTGATCGATTCCCGGGCGGCTGCTTCGAGCGATGACACGAACGACCGAAACTCGGTCAGGGTGAGGCGGTGTGACGCGTCGATCGGGAGGCCGGCGTCGTCCAGCGTGTTGACGAGCAGTGCGCCGCCAGTTGTTTGCCGAACCAGTACATACACTGTCCTATTCTGCCCGGTGCCGGCCGGGTGCAGCACCGCGCCTATCGGCTTCGCGGAGCCGATAGGCGCGGTGCCCTGCGGGAGATCGCGTCGGTTACGACGCGCTCGGCACGGTGCCCTGGGGGAGATCGCGTCGGTTACGACGCGCTGGGCGTACCTTCGCTAGCCGGCGATCTTGTCTCCGTTCGGAGCGACCACCCACCAGACGCCGCCAACACCTTCCCCGGTGGTGTCACCGGCAGCAGCGTCGCCCGCCCAGTAATAGAGGGGAAGTCCGTTGAGGGTGACCTGTTTGGTGCCGTCCGTGCGCGTGATGACACCGACCTTGCCGGTAACACCCGCGACGGTGGGCGTGTCGGATTTGGCTACGACGGCTGGCCATTTGACCAGGCAGTCGCCCTCGCAGGTGCTCGCACCGGAGTCTGCAACGTCCTTGTCGAAGACATACAGGGTCATCCCTGCCGTATCGACGACGATCGTGCCGAGCGAACTGTCTGCGGTAGCGAGCGCCGGCTTGACTGCGGCCTCACTCGGCGCGCTGGACGAGCTGGACGAGCTCGACGTGTCGGCCGCCGGAGTCGTCGCTCCCTGCGAGCATCCGCTCAGCGCGAGAACGCTGAGCACGACCGCCCCGACGGCCGGCCCGACCTTGATCCATATTCTGCTGTTCATGATTGCTTCCTTCTCTCGGTGCTATTCGATGAAGTGCTATTCGATGAGGTGTTTTTGACGTTGTGCTTTTTACACGCTGTGGTGCGCAGTGCGGTGGTGCCAGATGGAGAACTCCTGGAGTTACCACGAGCTACAGCAGGGAATGGTTCAGCACTCCAGGTTGGGAGCCACACGGAGCACCGGTCCGCGTGGATTAGGCTGCTAACCTGTGCGTGAAACCATGGACATTATTCGATACAACGAGGTACGTGCCATCCCTGGGCGCAACGACGGCGGCCAGACCCGCGAGCTGGTTTCTTTCCCGGTAGGCGCGGCTGACTTCGACTGGCGAATCAGCATCGTTGATGTCATCGTCGCCGGCGATTTCTTCGTCTATCCGGGTGTGGAACGCATATTCGCCCTGGTCGAAGGTGAACTCCTGGTGTTGATAGTCGATGGTGTCGAGCACCCGATGGAGCAGTATCGTCAATTTCGCTTCTCCGGCGACAGCGTCACCAGCGCCACCCTGCCGGTCGGCGCAACGACAGGCCTCAACGTGATGGCAAGACGCGGAGAATACAAGGCCTACATCTCGATCATCGAGTTGTCCAAGAAGCGATCCCAGCCCGTGTTCGGTGACCAATTTGCCATTCTGCTTCAGGGGAACGCGGCGGTCTCCGCGCCCGCTTCTAATGCCGCCGGTACAGGTCAGGGCGAGATCGATACAGCGGAGCTGCACAAATTCGATACCGTCCGCGGCCATGATCCGGCACCGGAAGTTCTGGGGCGAGGATTTCTGGCCGTGATCACGCTCGAGGCCGAATCCGCCTGATCGGGGCCACCGTCGCCGTGGCGGCGCTGGTGTGTCCGGCGACAGGATCAGCGTCTGGGGCCCGCGAGCTGGCTGGGGCGTTCGTGCACGCCGAAGATGGTGAAGATTAAGGCCACCGCGGCCGTACCGGCCAGCAGAAGAAGACCGATCGCGTAGCTATTGTCGGTGGCGTTATAGGTGGCCCCCATCACGAGCGGCGGAAAATAGCCACCCAGGCCTCCGGCCGCACTGACGATTCCGCTGATTGAACCGACCTTGTCGGGTGGTGCATTGCGTCCCAGCCAGGCGAAGACTCCCCCGGCTCCCAGACCGAGGGCCGACGCCATTGCCACGAACGTGAGCCCCGCCGGAATTTCCCCATCCGGACGCAGATTCACCGCCCAGGCAAGCACAGCGACGGCGCCCAACGAAACGATGACGACCGGCTTGGGACCGACTCGATCGGCTAGAATTCCACCGACCGGGCGCAGCAGAACGGCCGCAGCGGCGAAACCGGCGGTTCGGGTGCCAGCCGCGGTCAGGTCGAAATCGTAGATGTCTCGCAGATAGGTCGGCAGGTAGGTGGAGAACGCAACGAACCCGCCGAAAACCAGCCCATAGAGAGAACACATCTGCCAGGTCACGCCGAGTTTCGCGGCCGCGACGAGCTTTGGTACGAACGGCTGGGCATTGGAAACCCAACTCGGCGCATTTCCCATGCAGGTCCAGACGAGGACGGCGGTCACGATCAGCAGCAGCGCCAGAATCAGGTGGGTGGGAACGTATCCGAACCAGTCAACGAAACGCGGCGTGAAGAAGGCGGACAGGGCCGTGCCGCCCATACCGGCACCAAAAACACCCGTCGCGAAGCCGCGCCGAGAGAGCTCATACCAGTTACTGACGAATGGGATTCCAACTGCGAAGACCGTTCCAGCGACGCCGAGCAGCAGCGCGCACAACACAAGAATCCAATAGACCCCCACGGTTCCGGCGAGCGCCACGAGCAGCAGGGCCGGAACAGTGGCCAGCAAGATCAGGGTGAACATGATCCGCCCCCCGAACCGATCCGTGAGCACTCCCACCGGAATACGACCGATCGAACCAACAAAAACAGGCATGGCCACCAACACGGATGCCTGCGCTGACGACAAATCCAGCTGCAGGCTATACCGCACCCCGAGTGGGGCAATACTCGTCCACGCCCAAAAACACACCACTGATGACAGGGTCGCCAGCGCGAGGTTGAACCCCTTACTGGTTCGGACCCGTTCCCGCACGGTGACCGTCGCCATGGCTATCGTTTGTCCCGCGCTCGGTCCTCGGTTCCGATCGGTGCCCAGCCGCGTCGGATGGGCCTGACCTCACCCGGTATTTTGTCGCGCGAACGATAGACGATGTAGGGCCGGAAGAGGTAGTGCAATGGCGCGGTGAACGCGTGCACGAGCCGGGTGAATGGCCAGATGGTGAACAGCACCATGCCCACGAGGGTGTGGATGTGGAAGGAAAACGGGGCTGCAGCCATCGCCGCGATATCTGGCTGGAAGATGAACAACGACCGAAACCACGGCGCGACGGTCTCCCGGTAGTTGTGCCCGTCTTCGCCCTCGAACACGCTGGCCAGAGTCGTCCAGAGTCCGAGGATGATCGCGGCGGCGAGCACCACGTACATGACCTTGTCGTTCTTCGTGGTGGCCATGAAAACCGGGCCGGTCTTGCGCCGACGGTAGATCAGGATGACGATTCCGCCGAGCGTGCCGATCCCCGCGATCCCCCCGACCAGTAGTGCGTTGAGATGGTAGAAATCCTGGCTCATCCCCACGAACAGGGTCCAGCTCATCGGAATGACGAGGCCGAAGAAGTGTCCGGCGATCACGGCCAACAATCCGAGGTGGAAGATCGGCGATCCGATGCGCAGCAGCCGGGATTCGTACAGTTGTGACGACCGGGTGGTCCACCCGAACTGGTCATAGCGGTACCGCCAAATCGATCCGCCGATCAGAATGGCCACCATGACGTACGGCAGTACGCCCCAGAGCAACAGGTCCATCTCAAGCTCCTTGCAGCGGTAGCAGGCGCGGGTCATAGGGTTCGAGCCCCACCGATTCGGCGGGCGGTCCGTAGCCGGCCATCTGTTGCACTGCTTCGCGATCGGATGGCGACGCCCCGGGGAGGGTGTCGCACACGCCGGTCAGGACCTCGGCGTAGGGCGATTCATGTTCGGACAGGGCGAGCCGCAGCAGTTCCAGGCTGGGACGGTACTTCAGCAGCAGCTCCCGACCGGCTTCCTGGTTGACGATCGCTGCGAATTCCAGCACCAGCGGAAGAAAGTCCGGCAGTTCGCCGTGCGTGTTCGTCAGGTAGTCGCTGTTGCGATACACCTGTTTGAAGGCGGCCAGAACGTTCCCGCGCCGTCGTGTGTCACCGTCGGTCCAGTACGACAGATATAACGGATGGTGTTTGCTGAGATCAAAGGTGTCGACGTAGCCGCGCTGCAATACAGCGAGTTCCGTGCATTTCAGATAGCGCAGGAATTCCGCGAGTTTCGGCGCATTGCGCTTCTGTTCGGCGAGCGCGGCCTGCATGAGGTCGATGTGGCCGATGAGCTCGGTATCGGGGTAGGACAGGCACCAGGAGGCCGCCTGGTACAGAACCCGATGATCGCGCTTCATGGGGATACCGACGGCCTGCCCGCCGAACCGCCGCTTGAACCGGTGCCCGGTCCGCGGCCGTTGAGATCTGCTGGCGAGGGCGGCGCGGTGCGCGGCTGATCCCTGCCGTCGGGGAACAGCCCCTCCGGACTGCCGTTTCCGTCCCAGTTGAGTAGATTGACCCGGTTACGCAGGCTGCGTTCTCCGGTGGGGGTGTCTGAAGTCTGCCGGTCCTTCAGCGCATAGAAGTTCTCGACGGCCACCGGCGTTGGCCGCCCGCTGGCCTCACCAAACGGGGAGTCCTCGTACATACCCGGGCCGCCCTCGAAGTCTACGGAACATCCCATTTCCTCGAGATCATGCGCCTGTTCAACGTGGGCCTTCGGAATGACATAGCGTTCCTCGTACTTGGCGATGGCCATCAGCCGGTACATCTCGTACATGCTCTCCGGCGTCATCCCCACAGCTTCGGGGATGGACCGGTCAGGCTCATCCCCCATGGTGATTCCGCGCATGTACGCGCGCATGGCTGCGAGTTTGCGCAACACATCAGTGACCATGTCGGTATCCCCGGCGGTGAAGAGCTCTGCCAGATATTCAACGGGGATGCGCAGTGCGTCGATGGCGCCAAACAGATTTCCTCGGTCTTCTCCATCGTGACCCTGTTCCGTGAGCAGGTCGACGATGGGTGAGAGCGGGGGAACGTACCAGACCATGGGCATGGTGCGGTACTCGGGGTGCAGGGGCAGGGCCACCTTGTACACCTTGGCGAGTGCGTAGACCGGTGACCGTCTGGCCGCGTCCAGCCAGTCGGCGGGAATTCCCTGCGCGGTTGCGGCGGCCGCCACGGCAGGATCGTTCGGGTCGAGGAGTACATCCATTTGCGCTTGGTACAGGTCTTTCACGTCGGTGACAGCGGCCGCGTCGGTGACCCGGTCGGCGTCATAGAGAAACAGGCCCAGATAGCGCAAGCGCCCGACGCAGGTTTCAGAACACACGGTGGGCAGTCCGATTTCGACACGTGGGTAGCAGAACGTGCACTTCTCGGCCTTGCCCGTCTTGTGGTTGAAATAAATTTTTTTATACGGGCATCCGGTGATGCACTGACGCCAGCCTCGACACTTGTCCTGGTCGACCAGCACGATGCCGTCTTCGACCCGTTTGTAGATTGCACCCGATGGGCATGACGCCATGCAGGAAGGATTGAGGCAGTGCTCGCAGATGCGCGGCAGATAAAACATAAAGGTCTGCTCGAAGGCGAATTTGATTTTATCTTCGGATGCCTTGCGCACTTTTTCGACGATGGGATCGAGGTGTCCCATCTCGGGCGCACCGGCGAGGTCGTCGTCCCAGTTCGCCGACCAGGTGATTTTGGTGTCCTTGCCGGTGATCAGGGACTTGGGGCGGGCTACCGGAAAATCATCGCCCAGAGGGGCATCGATGAGCGTCTTGTAGTCGTAGGTCCACGGTTCGTAATAGTCCTTCAGCTCGGGTTGAACCGGGCTAGCGAACAGTCCGAGAAGCTTCTTGATCCGACCGCCGCTTCTGAGCACCAGGCGGCCTTTTTTGTTCAGCTGCCAGCCTCCGCGCCATTTGTCCTGATCCTCGTAGCGTCGCGGGTAACCCTGGCCGGGCCTGGTCTCGACGTTGTTGAACCAGACGTATTCCGTGCCGGCGCGGTTCGTCCAGGCCTGCTTACAGGTGACCGAGCATGTGTGACAGCCGATGCACTTGTCGAGATTCATCACCATGCCCATCTGGGCCATCACTCGCATCAGTACGTTACCTCCTGTGAGCGCCGACGGATCGTCGAGACGATGTCCCGCTGGTTACCGGTGGGGCCTAGATAGTTGAACGCGTAGGACAGCTGCGCGTAGCCGCCGATGAGGTGCGTGGGTTTAACCAGCAGCCGGCTCACCGAATTATGGATCCCGCCACGCCGTCCGGTGGCCTCGGACTTGGGTACATCGATGGTGCGTTCCTGAGCGTGGTAAACGTATACAACTCCCTGTGGCATCCGGTGGCTGACGATCGCGCGGCCCACCAGAACACCGTTCATACTGACGCATTCGACCCAGTCGTTATCGAGGACCTTGATGGAGTCGGCATCTTGGGGACTCATCCATACGGTCGGCCCGCCGCGGGAGAGTGACAGCATGAACAGGTTGTCCTGGTACTCCGAGTGGATCGACCACTTGGAATGCGGAGTCAGGTAGCGCACCGTCACCTCTGTATCGCCGTTCGGACCGAACTTGGGTTCGCCGAACAGGCGTTGCATGTCGAGGGGGGGCCGGTAGATGGGTAGGGCTTCGCCCAGGTCCATCATCCAGTCATGGTCCAGGAAGAAATGCATTCGGCCGGTCAGGGTGTGCCACGGTTTCAGCCTCTCCACGTTGATCGTGAACGGCGAGTAGCGGCGGCCTCCGGTTTCTGAGCCAGACCATTCCGGCGACGTGATCACCGGTACCGGCGCGGCCTGGGTTTGAGCGAACGTGATCCGTTTCTCCGCGGACCCCTCGGCCAGGTCGGCCAGGCGCATTCCGGTTTGCTTCTCGAGCTCGCGGAATCCCTGCACGGCGAGCTCTCCGTTGGTCGTGCCGGAAAAGCTCAAAATTGCCTGCGCGAACTTCGCATCGGTGTCGATCGCTGGCCGCCCATGACCCGCACCACCCCGCATCACACCGTTGCTTTGAGCCAGTCGCGGAATCTCGTGTTCCATGCGGAATGTGACGTTCTTGACGGTGAAACCCCGCTGCTCCGCCAATGGCCCGACCGTGGCCAGCTTCTCGGCGATCTGGGTGTAATCGCGCTCCACGAGTTGGAAGACCGGCATGTTCTGGCCGGGCACCGCGGGAATATTCACCTGGCGCCAGTCCCTGACCACCCCACCCGGCTGCGCGATCTCGCCGGGGGTGTCATGCTGCAGGGGCACGCTGACGAGGTCCCGCCGAGTGCCGAGATGCGTCTTGGCCTGCCGCGACACTTCCTCGGCGAGCAGGTGAAACATCTCGAAATCGGTTTTCGCTTCCCAGGGAGGATCGATGGCCGGGGTGAAGGCGTGCACAAAGGGATGCATATCGGTCGAGGAGAGGTCATGTTTCTCGTACCAGGTTGCGGCGGGAAAGACGATGTCGGACAGGAGCGTGGTGGACGTCATGCGGAAATCGGCCGAGACCAGCAGGTCGAGTTTGCCCTCCGGTGCATTCTCATGCCACACCACGTCGCGAGGCCGTGCCGCGTTCACGTGGTCCTGGCCCAGCACATTGTGGTGGGTACCCAGCAGATGTTTGAGAAAATATTCATTGCCCTTGGCCGAGGAACCGAACAGGTTCGAGCGCCAAAGCACCAGAGTACGCGGCCAGTTCCCGGGGGCATCGACATCATCGATGGCACTTTTCAGCTGCCCGGATTTGAGGGCCGCTGCGACGTAGCTGGGGGCATCCGTCGCATCACCACGCTCAATCGCCGCCTGCACCTCGTCGGCGAGGTCGAGCGGGTTGCGGTCGAATTGCGGGTAGAACGGCATCCACCCGAGCCGAGCCGACTGGGCGAGGGTGTCGGCGGTGTGCATTCCATCAAAGTGCCCCTCCGCGAGCGGAGATTTCAAGGAGTCGGCGGAATATCCGTCGGAGCGCCACTGGTCGGTGTGCATGTACCAGTAGCCGGTGCCGATCATGGTGCGCGGCGGCCGGCTCCAGTCCAGGGCGTTGGCGAGCGAGATCCACCCCGTGATCGGTCGGGTCTTTTCCTGCCCCACATAGTGCGCCCAGCCGCCACCGTTGCGTCCCATGCATCCCGTCAACATGAGCATCGACAGCACCGCTCGGTAGGTGGCATCACCATGAAACCACTGGCAGATGCCAGCCCCCATGATGATCATGGAGCGGCCCTTCGACTGTTCCGCATTGCGGGCGAATTCCCGGGCCACCCGAATGCACGCCGCTGCCGGAACGCTGGTGATCTCAGCCTGCCAGGCGGGGGTGTACGGCGTCGAAGCGTCGTCGTATCCCGACGCCCAGTCCCCGGGAAGTCCCGTGCGCCCGACGCCGTACTGTGCCAACATCAGGTCAAAAACCGTCGTCACGAGATGCCCAGCGACCCGGCAGACTGGAACGCCGCGGGTGAGAATCGAACCCTCGCCCGAGGGCGCTTCGAAACACGGCAACCGGATGCTGGCGGTCTCGCCATTCGCGAGCCCCAGCAGCGACAAGGCAGGGTCGACCCCTTCCAGGTCGAGGTTCCATTTGCCCTGTCCGGCTTCTCCATAGCGAAAGCCGATTGATCCGTTCGGCACGACGGGCTCCCCCGTTGCCGCATCCAGCAGGATGGTCTTGAATGCCGCGCCCTCGGCTGCGGCCTGATCCGGCAGGTCGGCGGCGGTCAGGAATTTAGTCGGCACCAGGCCGAGTCCATCCGAGTGCTGTTCGAGCCGAACGAGGAAGGGCAGGTCGGTATACCGGCGCACGTAACCCTCGAAATATGGGATCCTGCGTTCGACGAAGAATTCCTTGAGAATGACGTGCCCCATGGCCATCGCCAGTGCGGCGTCGGTGCCAGCTTGGGCCGGTAACCACTCGTCGGCGAATTTGGTGTTATCCGCGTAGTCGGGACTGATGGCAATGACTTTCGTGCCTCGGTAGCGCACCTCCGTCATCCAGTGGGCATCCGGCGTGCGGGTCACGGGGACATTTGAACCCCACATCATGAGATACGTGGCGTCCCACCAGTCGCCCGATTCTGGAACATCCGTCTGGTCTCCGAAGACCTGCGGGCTCGCCACCGGCAGGTCCGCGTACCAATCGTAGAACGACGTCATGACGCCACCGATGAGCTGGATGAACCGGTTGCCCACAGCATGAGAGACCATCGACATGGCCGGAATGGGCGAGAATCCGGAGCAGCGGTCGGGGCCGTAGGTCTTAATGGTGTGCACGTGCGCAGCAGCGGTGATCTCGACCGCTTCCGACCACGGAATGCGAATCAACCCACCTTTGCCGCGCGCCTGCTGATATCGGCGACGACGTTCCGGGTCATTCACGACGTCCGCCCAAGCCGGGACGGGGTCGGTTAGGCGAGACTTTGCCTCGCGGTACATTTCGACGAGAACGCCGCGCGCATAGGGATAACGCACCCGGGTTGGCGAGTAGGTGTACCAACTGAACGCGGCACCGCGGGGGCAGCCGCGCGGTTCGTACTCGGGGCTATCGGGCCCCACGGAGGGGTAGTCCGTCTGCTGGGCCTCCCAGGTGATGATCCCGTCGCGCACGTAGACCTTCCAGGAGCACGACCCGGTGCAGTTCACCCCGTGGGTAGAACGCACGACCTTGTCGTGGCTCCACCGGTCGCGGTAGAACACGTCTCCTCGACGGCCGCCCTCGCGGAAGACCGCGCGTCCATCATCTGTGTGTTCCCACCGGGTGAAGAAACGGCCAAGGGCCAGCATCGTGTCCGATGCTTTTCCGTCTAACCCGGCAGGTATAGGACCAGCTGCCATGCGGACAGCCTAGGTCGACAGTCCTCAATGCGCTAGGGGAAATTCCGTTGCATCCCTGGACGGTTCGCCATGGTCGCCTAGGGGCGAGAAGCCAACGTTTATTTCCGGCACGCCGAAGATGTCCGGTGATTCAGATGTCCCACCTGCGCGCGAACGCGCCGAGCAATCAGACGGTGCGCGGTGCCTTCGCCAGGTTGGCCTCGAGCTCTGCAACGGTCTGACGTATGCCATACGCCGGGCGGTCGCGCTCGACGCGCCAGCTCTCGTCGAGAGGCCCGATGTTTACGGTGTCGAAGCCGAATTCGTCGTAGAGCTTCGTAACGAAGGCGGACGCATCCTCGAAGTCGGACGACGTGGCCAGCGCTCGCCGCGCCGGGTCACCGGCGGGAAACGAGTCCGCTGTGATGTCGGCGGCCATGATGTGATTGAAGCCCTTCGCAACGCGTGAGGTCGGCAGGTGCTTCTGCAGCAGCCCGGTCACGGTCACCTCGCCATTGTCGAGGGCCGCGATGTGTCCGTCGCGTTCGAAATAGTAGTTATTGGTGTCGATTACGATCTTGCCGGCGAGTTGCTCGACGGGCACGTCCGCATAGGCTTTGAGCGGCACAGTCACGACCGCGACGTCGGCAGCCTGAGCGGCCTGCGCTGCGGTACCGGCTGTCGCCTTGGGACCCAGCTCGGCGACGAGGGCTGCAAGCGTCTCCGGTCCCCGTGAATTGCTGATCACCACGTCGTAGCCACTCTCGATCGCCTTGCGGGCGACTTGGCTGCCAATGTTTCCTGCACCGATGATTCCGATAGTTGTCATGGTGGCCACAACGAGGGCAACGCCGAAAATGTTCCCGCGCTTCCAACAATGTCCGACCCGCCGCGCCCGTCGTCGAAGCCGCGGATTACAGTGTCGGTAGATCTCCTGACACCCGGCGATACTCCGTTGGTCTGGGTGATTCACGCGGGCCGTAGAGCCCGACCGTCGTGTTCGCCCCGAGAACCTCCGGTGTGAAATAAGACTCTCATTGTCTTCACCGAGCACCGGAGGTCCTCTTTTTTAATCCCTCGAGTCACTAGCGTGATGACCGGGTACCGCCAGCTGCTAGCGCTCGGGCTCGTTCTCGAGCAGGGTGTTCAGCACGTCGGGGCGGTTGGTGATCACGCCGTCAACGCCCAGCTCGATGGCCCGCACCATGTCCGCCTCCGAGTTGACCGTCCACACGAGCACGTCCATGCCGAGGCGGTGAACCTCAGCCACGTAGGCCGCGTCAATTGATGTGTGGTACGGGTTCACCTGATCTGCCCAGGTGGCAAGTTCCGGAAGTTGATCGATGCGCGGTGTGCCGAGGAGGCCCACCGGAACGGTCGGTTCGAGTTCGGTGAAAGTTTTCATGGAGTCGAAGTTGAACGACTGCACCACGAGCTTGTCCTGGCCCACGGCGGACTGCACGTAGCCGCGGGACTCACGAAGTGCGGAGGATATCTCGGCCTCGATACCCGTGTACAGCTCGGGTGCCTTGATTTCGAGCAGCATGCCAGAGCCGCTCTTCCGAATGACCTCGATCGCCTCGGCGAAGGTCGGTAGCTTTTCGCCGGTGAACTGGGCGCCCTTCCACGAGCCGGCGTCGAGGGTTTGCATCTCTGCGGCGGTGAAGTCGCGCACATTCCAGGGTGCCCGGTCGGGGAAAAGGTCCTCCGCGTTTGTGGTTCGGGTCAAGTTCGTGTCGTGAATGACCACGAGTTCTCCGTCGGCGGAGCGTTGGACGTCGATCTCAATCAAGTCGGCACCCTGGTCCGTTCCGGCACGGAAGGCGGCGAGGGTGTTCTCGGGAGTAGATTGGCTCGCGCCGCGATGCGCGGCGTTGATCACGTCATCAGATTCGCTCGCGAAGGCGCTGGGTGCCGCGCCGACGGACAGCCCGGCGACCAGGGCCACGGCAGCGGCGACGGCGGCGCGACGGCGCCGAAACGTTGCGGCGGGAACGGTGAGGGTGGTCGTGCTCATAAGATCTCCTTGCGTTGGAAGCGTTGAACGTTTTCAGGCTGCCGCGTGAAGATGACGCCGAGGTGTCCTGCCGATGGATCAGGGGTGGAGCGCACCTGTCGGGGAACACCTCGCGGGGAATACCTCGCGGCGTCTGCGCAGCGACGGCACTCGCGGTGATGAACGCGACTACTTCGACCGAGGCGCTCTGTAATCTGGCATACCCGATACGAGAAGCGATCCTGGAGATAACGGCAATCCCTCCCCGCACTCCGAACTCGTAACCGGCGCTCCGCCCGGCCTTCTGCATTCCGGCCGTGCTGGAGAGACCTTTTGATGCCTGGCTCCCCTCCGCGCGAGAAACGCGTTCGCTGCGACGTAGCCCACCGCACCTGCCTGACAACAGGCCGCTGCCGGCCACAGGCCCCCGACGCGGGCCGCGTCATCAACCCCATCAAAGACCAGAGCGGATATCAGCACGCCCACAGGTGGACATCCGTGCAGACGACTCAAGAAATTGACTGTCGGGCTCGACTCTTCTCGCGAAAGGAAGAATCAACCCACGAAGCCTGAACGAGCCCTTGTTGCCGTGCAACATCACCGCAATGATTGATCTATGGCAGATAAAGCGAACGATGTCGATGCGATCTGGGATGACTGGAAAGACGCGGTCACGATGACCGCTAGTGAGATCAAGTCGTGGCTCGATACCGACGAATCCAAGGAGGTCGGACAGAAAGACGATGGCAGCGGGGAATCCATCGGGCATAAATCCGGACGCAGGATCGTGACAATTCTTGGAAAGAAGAAAGCCGATCTAACCGCGTCCGATGTAGAACACATGCATAAGGTGGTCGGCTACGTGAAGCGACATAGGGCACAGGGACCAGATTCCGATATCGAGCACTCACGATGGCGATACTCGTTGATGAACTGGGGAAATGATCCTTGGACAAAGGTATGACGCCAAAGGATGAAACATAGAGCACTCAGACGCATCGCCACCGCGTACGGGATCGGCTTTGCGACGATCCGAAACTGGCTCGCGAGCTCACGGCCGCTAGCCTCGTGTTGGCGGTATCAAGCCTGGACGTCTCCGCGCCATCCGCCGTCGTCGGCTCCCTTGGCCTCGATGAACTCCTTGAAGTTCGCAAGTTCTTTCTTGATGGCGTGATTGTCCACGCCGAGAGCAGCTCCGGCCTTCTCAAGCAGCCCTTTCGCCTCCCAATCAAGCTGCACCGTCACGCGAGTCACGTTCTCGGCCAACTTGTGGAACGTGACAACTCCCGCATGATCGACCTGGCCGCCGGTACTGTTCCAGGCCACGCGCTCGTCGGGGTGCTGCTCCGTTATCCGAGCCTCAAACGTGCGCTCCACGCCGCCGACTTTGACCTTCCACTCGGTGAGTGTGTCGGTCACCTGCGTGATGGATTCGACGGCGCTCAGGAACGTCGAGAACTCCTCGAATTTCGTCCACTGGTTATAAGCGACGGAAACAGGAACGTTGACGTCGACAGTCTCGATGGCGTTGGGCATGATGACCTCCTGGTGCGAATTCAACGGATGGGCTTGTTTCCGCTATCCGCGTTCACAGTACCGAAGGCTCGCGCAAGGTCAACCCCGCAAAGAAAAGACACCCGTGTTTCCATCCCTCCCCCGCGTCGAGGAGGCCATGAGCTCGCCATGCCCCGCGCTGGCACCCGCTACGACGAATCGCTGCTACTCGACCTGTGAAACATGGTAATGGCTGATGAGCCAAGAACCACCGACGTATTGCAGCACAGCCGTCAGGTGAACGGGAATGACGACGCCATCGGGATGAGTGAAGTCGACGTCGATATAGGAGATCAGTGTCGAGTCGGAGAGTTGGCGGTGTTCCAGGATTCGGAACGAGGGACTCAGGCCCTTAGGCTGCTCGTCGTAATAGGTGACCACACCGAGCCTGCCAATGGAATGCGTCGGCGCGACGCCCTGGAACAGGGCGTTTTCGGTGAAATAGGAGGCGACACGCTCCGGCTCATGTTCACGGATTCCGTTCGCCCACCCATTCAAGACTTCCGTCAAGATGCGAACCTGAGCGATGCTATCAAGCGCGGTCATCGGTTTCTCTCCCGTTTGTTTTTCTATCGTCGAAGACGAGACAGCCAGTTCAGGCTGCACGTCGAATCACGACTCAGCTTCCGGCGCTCTGTCCGCCGTCGATGTGTAGGAACTCGCCAGTAACGAACGGGGCCTGTTCAAGGTACAGGACGCCACGGGTGACATCATCGATCGTGCCAATCCGTCCGACCGGGTGCCAGCCTGCGAGCATTCCGTGCGTTTCTTCCGGGTGCATCGGCGTGTGGATAACTCCCAGAGAAACGGCGTTCACGCGGATGCCGCGACTGGCGTACTCGATCGCCAGGGACTTCGTGACGGAAGACAGTCCACCCTTGGTCAGTGAGGCGAGAGCCGACGGGGCGTTCGAGTTCGCATATTCACCCAGTGTCGTTGTCACGTTCACCACGTGGCCCGCTCCCTGTTCGACCATCTGCGCGATGGTCTTCTGCGTAATGTGGAAGAAACCGCCGAGGTTCACCTGAAGAATGTTGTTGTAGTCCTCCTGGGTGTACTCGGTGAATGGCTTACCGATGAAGATTCCGGCGTTGTTCACGAGCGTGTCGATTCGACCGAACTTCTCCATCGCAGCACTGATGACCTTCCTGGCCACAGCGGGGTCCGAAATATCTCCGGGTACCGTGATGACGTCCGAGTGTTCGGACGCCGTGATGGAGCGTGAATTAGCGACCACTGCATAGCCGAGCCCGCGGAATGCGGAAACCAGACCTGCTCCGATGCCCTGGGAGCCCCCCGTGATGATGGCTACTTTGCAGGTTTTCATGGTCAGAATCCCTAAGAGGTAATCGGTCTACAACATTCATGTCAATTTTAGCCGACGGGTCATACTCGAACAGCCGCGGTAAAACTGCGCAGAGACATTTGCCGACGACTGCGATTCCCGAACCACGACGACAGGGACTCGCCGGCAGCGAGGATGTGCCCCGCCAGCCCAACGGTGGGGACGTTCGCCTATAGTGTCCACACGGCATCGGCAGCAACATCATTTCAGGGGCTGTCCCCGAGATTCAGGGTGTCCCGAGGAGATCGGACCGGCGTGCGTTCCACGACCATCAACACCATCCCGAATCGCCGAGACTTCGGTACGGGCCCCTTTGCAACGTTCGCGCTCACTGACGGACACTTCGATCGTGCTGTCAGGCAAGTCCCTGTACTCGAAGTTTTCGGCGTCCAGGTCCTGTCCTTCCCGGTCATTTTCTACTCGTCGTGGATCTTCTTCGACGGCGCCATTTGCACGCTCCTCGACTTGGCACCCCCTCGAGCCGTCGTCAGTCGCGCTGACGAACCCGTTGAGGTATCGACCGCCAGGGTCGCCGACCTGCAGGCCGCGGGCAAGCGGGTAAGGACGGTAGGCGACGGTGTCGTTATCGTCGCTGTCAACGCACTCCTGCTCAAGCGCCTCCGGTCACCGGAATCCGATTCAGCCACAGCGTCGACACCACCTTCGAGCAGTGGCACGCTCTCGCGTACTCGTCACGCCGGTCAGTAGTCGTGATTGGCAGGCACGGCTCCCGAGGAGCACATGATCTCGATGCGGTCTACGACGCGGTGCTTTTTGACATGGACGGCGTGGTCACCAACACAGCCCTGGTTCACGCGACGGCCTGGAAACGGTTGTTCGACGAGGTATTTCAGGACCCGCGTGTTCGACCAGACGATCCGGAGCAATCCTTCGACGAAGTGACGGACTACCGAAGGTACGTCGATGGCCGTAGCCGCGAGGACGGCGTCAGAGACTATCTAGGCGCCCGCGGGGTGTACCTTGCGCCCGGCGACCTCGACGATCCCCCCGAGGCGTGGACTATCGCCGGGCTGGCAGCCCGCAAGAATGACCTGTTTCTGGCCGAACTGCAGCAACAGGGATTGCGCTCCTACCCGGGGACGACAGCGTTGCTGCGTCGTCTGCGCGAAGCCGGTGTTCCCGTCGCCCTCGTCACCGCCAGTCGCAATGCCCGCCAGATGCTCGCAGCCGCCGAGCTGACGGAAATGTTCGACACCGTCGTGGACGGTCAGGTCGCGATGGAGCTCCGACTGCCCGGTAAGCCCGATCCGGCCATGTTCCTCGAGGCGGCCAGACGGCTGGGCGTGCGGCCCGCACATTCCGCTGTGGTCGAAGACGCGGTTTCCGGGATCGAGGCCGCTCATCGCGGTGGATTTGGGCTCGTCGTGGGAATCGACCGTCAGGGCCACCGGAACGAGCTTGAGGCCGCGGGCGCGGATGTCGTACTCAACGATGCCAGCGAACTGGACCTCGGCCGCTCGACCACCGACCCGTGGGTGCTCGTCTATCACGGATTCGATCCGGCCCACGAGGGACACCGGGAGGCCTTGACCGCACTGGGCAACGGATACATGGTCGCTCGCGGTGCCAGACCGGAGCACACGGATGACGGAACGCACTACCCGGGTACCTACCTGGCAGGGGTGTACAACCGCTTGGTCAGCAACGTCCACGAGCGGCGTGTTGAAGAAGAGCACCTCGTCAACACACCCAACTGGCTCCCGCTCGATATTAGGATCGGAAACGGCCCGTGGTGGTCGAACGGCACGATCAAGACGCAAGACGAACGGCGGGAGCTCGATCTTCGCGTGGGCGTATCGATCCGCCACGTGACGCTGGTAGGACCACAAAACCATCGACTGACCGTCGTCCAGCGTTCCTTCGTCTCGATGGATGACCCACATCTGGCGGTCTTGGAAACCACACTCGTTCCGCTTGGGTGGAGCGGAACGATCACCCTCCGCACCGGCATCGACGCGAGCGTGCGCAATACCAACGTCGCCGCCTACATCGGGTCGGACACCACCCATCTGGCTCCCCCGAAGTTCACCGCCTCGAGCGACACTGACACTCTTCTGTGTGAGGTCCAGACTAGGTACAGCGAGGTTCTGATCGCGACGGCCATCCACCTTCATATTGCCGGTGCGGTAGGCACCTGGGACGGCACGGGTTCCAGAATCGGACGTGACTATCGCAAAGAGATCAAACTGTCTTTAGTGGATGGGAAACCAGCAACTCTGACCAAGACCGCTGCAATATACACGTCCCGCGACCCTGCAATCGCGTCACCTGGTGTCGCCGCCTTGGGTCGACTCCGCGACCATGCGGCAGACACCGCGGGCGCGCTCCAACGCCATGGGGCAGCCTGGCAGCGCCTCTGGCAGCGGTTTGGGACGACCCTTGAAGCTGACCCACTCAGCCAACTCGTCCTAAACCTGCACATCTTCCACCTGCTGCAATCCCTGTCACCGCACACGGCCGACCTGGATGCGGGCGTACCCGCCCGAGGCCTCCACGGAGAGGGATATCGAGGCCACGTCTTCTGGGACGAGTTGTTCGTACTGCCCGTGCTCGACCTGAGGCTACCGAACGTGGCCCGCGCCCTTTTGGACTACCGGTGGCATCGACTGGACGCCGCCCGCACGGCGGCGCACGCGATAGATCGGCCGGGAGCGCTATTTCCCTGGCAGAGCGGTAGCGATGGTCGGGAGGAGACACCGACCCAGCTGTACAATCCCCAGTCCTCGCGGTGGATGCCCGACAACTCACGCCGTCAGTGGCACGTGGGGCTGGCAGTCGCCTTCAACGCCTGGCAGCATTTTCAAGTCACCGCCGACCGTGACTGGCTGGCCGACCGAGGTGCCGAGCTCATCATCGAAGTAACGCGCTTCTTCGCTGCTTCCGCCGTACATGATCCGGCGGACGACCGTTTCCACATTTCCGGCGTCATGGGACCCGATGAGTACCACGACGGCTATCCCGAATCTCCTGGCAAAGGACTACGTGACAATACCTACACGAACGTCATGGTCGCCTGGGTGTGCCAGCGGGCCGGAGAGGTGCTGCAGACATTGGGCGGGCACGCCCGCGCGGATGTCATCGACCGTCTGCAAATCGGCGATGCGGAACTCCATCTCTGGTCACGGCTCGGACGGAGCTTGTTTGTTTCGATCCATGCCGACGGGATACTCAGCCAATTCGACGGGTACGAGGCTTTGCTTGAATTCGACTGGGCCAAGTATCGAGATCGGTACGGGAACATCGGCCGGCTTGACCTCATTCTCGAGGCCGAGAGCGATAGCACCAATCGCTACAAACTGGCTAAACAACCCGACGTCATGATGCTCGTCTACCTGCTCGGCCAGAAAGGTCTGAGGCAGCAGCTCGCGCGACTCGGCTACCCATTGTCACAAGCAGACCTCGCTCGCACTGTCACCTACTACCTCGAGCGCACCTCGAACGGCTCCACGCTCAGTCGAGTGGTCAGCGCCTCAGTCCTGGCCCAACTTGACGAATCCCGGTCGTGGTCACTATTTCGTGAAGCCCTCATCGCCGATCTGGACGACACCCAGGGAGGAACCACCCGGGAAGGCATCCATCTTGGAGCAATGGCGGGCACCGTGGACCTCGTCGCACGCTCCTTCGCCGGCCTGCAGTTCGATTCGAAACGGATCAGCTTCGCACCACGGCTTCCGGCGCGACTTCTGAACGTGTCTTTTCAGTTCGCCTACCGCGGGCACCGGATCGACGTTGATCTAAACCATGACGCCCTGCGCCTTCAGCTACTTCCCAGCACAGCCGAGCCCATCCGGTTCGATTTGGGCTCGATTCAGGTGTCCCTAGGCGGAGGTGAATCTCATAATTTTGCTTTAGTCAGTATCCCGTCGTCGCTGGACTAAATGAACAAGTCACATCCATGACTCATGTCACAGCCGTTCTGAGCGGTTTTGAGGTTACGACATTGCGCCGGAGACTTGTATCGGCAACCTCACAGTTTAACGCAGCCCGCACCAACTCGTGGTCAAAGCTCACAGCCCAGCAACCATTTCGTCGCTTTTGTGCTGTGGCGTACTACAAGGGGTCAGACCACCCATTCGAATGACTCATCGAAGGTGTCCCGACCGTCATCGTCGTCGAACACGTTGGCGACCAAGTGAGTGACGAAGAGCGCAAAGCCCAGTGCAATCTCGTTGAAGAGGTCGGTATCGAAGGTGCCGTACCAGGACACACCGCCCCGGCTTTCCGGATCCAGGTCCAGCCGGTTCACGGCACAGTCCTGGTCGAGGGAGAGCACGACAATGCGTAGCGACTGCCAAGGCGGAGGTGTACCGGTGAGATCGCCGAGAGTTTTTGCTTCCTCCGCATTGGCGGCGAGGATGTGAGAGAGCAATACTGCGTAGTCCGCCGAGTATTCGGCTGCCGACGCAAACCTCAGGTAGCTGCGCTTGTCGCCGGAGACCATGTGGATGGCGTCGGGTTGTTCCGAGAGACGCCGATAAGCCAGGATGTCGAGTGCTGCGCGCACTAGACCGGTAAGTACGCGGCCGGCGGTTTTACTGTCGGTGATCCCGCTGTAATCGGGCGCTTCCTGTTCCCACACCGAGCGCACCGCCTCCCGAGTGGTGGGGATGATCACCATAAGTGGTTTTCCTTGCATGTTTATGGCGCGGTGACCGGTCTCATCTTACCTACGCCACAAGGCCACGTCCGTGTGGCTCGGTATCGCCGTGTACAAGTTCGTCGCGAAGTGCGCTCGCCCATCTTGAGCTAAAAAGCTCAGGGGTTCGCGTCCGCGAACGGTGAGCCCGTTGAGGAAACGGTGATCCTTCCCGAACTCGCCGCCGCCTAAACTAGGACAACTCACCGTCAGGTTTTCAGGAAGCGCCGCCCTTGAACGGGACGTGACCGAGGAAAGGAACCATTCCATGATTTTCATCGTCGCCAAGTTCACTGTAAAACCAGAGTGGAGCGATCGTTGGATGGACCTCACACGAGACTTCACCGAGGCCACACGCCAGGAACCAGGCAATCTGTGGTTCGACTGGTCGCGCAGTGTCGACGATCCTCACCAGTTCGTCCTCGTCGAGGCATTCCACGATGACGCCGCGGGATCTCACGTGAACAGCGCTCACTTCTCGGCGGCCATGAAGGCGATGCCTCAAGCGCTCGTAAAGACTCCAGAGATCATCAGCGAGCGTATCGATGCTGAAGGTTGGGGCCAAATGGGAGAAATGACGGTGCACGAGTAGCCAAAGGTCGGGTGATCGCTGAGTTGGTCGACGTGACTCCCCCACGATCTGCCGCTAACCCCGCGACGCCGCCGTTTGAGACCCGCAACCGGTTACAGGAACAGGACTATGCACGATCTCGATGCCCTCACGGTTCGCAGCATTTCAGTATCTGAGATGAGCAACAACGTTTATGTACTCACCTCGAAATCCACCGGCACGCAGGTACTGATCGACGCCGCGGACGATGCACCCGCCATCTTCACCCTCCTCGAAGATGCCCAGAAAGACACGAGTGCCGTCGCCAGGCTGGCCCTCATCATCACCACACACTCGCACTGGGACCATGTGCGGGCACTTGGCGAGGTCAGGGAGCTGACGAAGGCACCAGCGGCAGCGGGTCTCGACGATATCGCGGACATTGCCGTACCCACGGACATACCCTTGCACCACGGGGACGTCAGGTCCATCGACGGCATTGAACTCGAAGTAATCCACCTACGCGGACACACCCCCGGATCGATTGCCCTGCTCTACCGCGATCCGCATGGTCCCGCCCATCTGTTCTCGGGCGATTCGCTCTTCCCCGGCGGAGTTGGAAACACCAACGGTGATGCCAAGCGTTTCTCATCGTTGTACAACGACATCGTCACCCGAATCTTCGACTACCTTCCGGACGACACACTGGTGCACCCGGGCCATGGAGTAGGCACAACGCTCCGAGCCGAGCGGAGCGAGCTCTCCGAGTGGAAACAACGCGGCTGGTGATGACGGCCGCCGCCTACCGCATCCAATTGTTCTTGCTGTGCCTCCCGGTCTTTCGCCATGGGTTCTGTCGATCATCAGTTTCGTACTTGACAGCGACCCAAGACCGGTAAGAGGGCAAGAATGACCAACTCTCCCGCGAGGCCATGTCTCGCGAGACCAGGGCCCTCTACGTCGCTGCCGGGGCGAACCCGCTTATTTCCGGTTGCACTCTTGACGATATACGGACCTGGCAATGTCCCCGGCTCACCGGCGGGCTCGACCGAACACAACGACGCCCACTGATCATCCCCGATCGGTTACGCGCTGACCGCTGATCGCTGATCGCTAAGTGCTGATTGCCTCAGGCCTGAGCACTTAGGCGTTGTCAGAGTGTGATGATTCTTGGCGGCCCGGGTGCACCTCGCGCTCAGCGGTGCGAGCTCAGCCTCCGGGCGAGTCCGGATTGCGTCTTTGACGGATTCGTTGGATGATTTCGATTCCTAAACACCCTGCGATTGCTACGCCAATAGCTACGGCTAGGAGGTCGCCAGTTGGAAGCTCGAGGTCGAAGAAATCGCGGATGATGGGCACTGTGAGACAGGCGAACAATCCGAGGTACATGATCGCGAGGATCAGTGTCCGCCATCGGTTTAATGGCCGGATCAGTGCGGCCAACACCCAGAGGCCTGCCAGGGATACAGCGATGAAGGATGCTGTTTGGGCGGCGTCCTGAGTATTGCCGACGGTGACACGCGAGTATGCGTCGACAGCCAGGATTACCACGCTGATGACGACTCCGGCGGGGATGGAGAATGCCAACGAGCGTCGCAGGAATCCTGGGATGTACCTGCGCTCGTTGGGCAGAAGCGTCAGGAAAAACGCGGGGATACCAATCGTCAGCCCATCGGCGGCGGACAGTTGGCGGGGCAAGAATGGGAATTCCCAGAGCAATAGACCGAAGGCCAAGCTGAGCAGTACGGCGTACGCGGTTTTCGTTAGGAAGAGTTTCGAGACCAGTTCGACGTTCGCGATCACGCGTCGTCCTTCGGCCACCACTTTGGGCAGGTGGGAGAACTCGCCATCAAGCAGTACCAACCGGGACACCGCTTTCGTGGCGTCAGCGCCGGATCCCATAGCAATTCCGATGTCCGCTTGTTTGAGCGCGAGGGCATCGTTCACTCCGTCGCCCGTCATCGCCACGACATGCCCGCGTCGTTGCAAGGCATTGACCATGTCTCTTTTCTGGGTCGGAGTGACTCTGCCGAACACGTGGTGCTGTTCGAGCACTTCCTCCATCGATGCCAAGTCCTCAGGCAATGTCCGGGCATCGTAGCCATCGCCCTCGAATTGCAGGCCGACTGCGCGGGCCACAGCCGCTACCGTGAGCGGATTATCCCCAGAAATCACCCGAAGCCGGACCCCCTGTTCTTGAAAGTAGCTCAGAGTCTGCGCAGCGTCGGGACGCACCTTTTCCCGAAATGTGACGATTGCCACCGCGCGTAAGCCATCAGGTAGCCGTTCCTGTGCAGCCTCGGACACGTTCATCGGATGGAGGGTATGGGTCAGTGCCAGCGTCCGCTTGCCCTCACCGGCGAGTCCCGCCGCGGTGCGCAAGACCGCGACGTCGTCGGAAACAGAGGTGTTCAGAATCATTTCCGGAGCTCCGAGTACCCAAGTTCCCGCGGTGTCCTCGGCGTCGAATGCGGCGGATCCCCATTTTCGCGTCGAGTTGAAGGGCAGTACGGACAGGGGTCGCAGCCCCCCGGCATCGTCGAACTCGACGGCCAGGGCGCGGGCTGTGGCGTTGGCGTTGGCGTTGGCGTCCGCGCCGAACCACCCGAGAACCTGACGCCACCGGGGAACTGATGGGACCTGAATTTCCAGTACGTCGTCGAAGACAACGGACCCTTCGGTGAGCGTGCCCGTCTTATCCAGGCAGACCACGTCGACCCGGGCTAGACCCTCCACGGCCGGCAGCTCCTGGACCAGCACTTGGTTGCGTGCCAGTTTCACGGCCGCCAGCGCGAAGGTGACGCTCGTAATCAGTACCAGGCCCTGGGGAATCATACTGATTGTGCTGGCCGTGGCGCTGACCACGCCCTGTCGCCATGTGCCGGTCTCAATCGCCTGAGTCCACCCTCCCAGCGCCTTCATCTGACCATTGACGACCAACGCGGTAAGCGGGACGAGAGCCCAGCTGATCCAACGAATTATGCGATTTATCCCATTGCGCAGCTCCGAGTTGACCAAGGAGAACTGCTTCGCCTCCCTCGTCAGCTGATTGGCAAAAGAGTCCGCGCCCACCCGTACGACTCTGGCCCGGCCGTACCCCGCCACGACCGCCGAACCGGACAGCACGTCCCCCTGAACAGTCAGCGCGACCGGGTCGGCTTCTCCCGTCAACAGGGATTGATCAATTTCGAGGGCGTCGGCCTGCAAAACAGTGGCGTCGGCGGAAACTTGATCGCCGGCTCGGAGCACCAAGACATCGTCCAAAACAACGTCCGCAACAGCAATCTCCGTCACACGTCCCTCTCTCAACACGCGCGCGTGCGGTGCGTGGAAGAGGGTGAGCTTGTCGAGTGTGCGTTTTGCGCGGTATTCCTGAACGACACCGATGAGCACATTGGCAATGACGGCTAGTCCAAAAAGTGAATCCTGCCACTGTCCTAGCGCGAGCAGGAGAATGAAGGATCCTCCCACGATTGCGTTGAACAAGGTGAAGAGATTGCCGCGCAGGATGTGCCACAGGCTCCGGCTCGAATCCGCAGCCACCCGGTTGTCCAAGCCCGCCTCGACCCGAAGTCTCACGTCGTTCTCACTCAGACCGACGTCGAGCAGCCGCTTCGCGTCGAGGAGGGGAAGCGCCCGCCGCGCCGCTTGCAACGTCCGCTCCCGGGCTGCCGTTCGTTCTGTCATCCGTTCTGCATCCCTCCGATCCAGCGGCTGGAACTATCGAGCAAACTCAATGAAATATGGAACCAGAGTGGTACTGAATGTAAAATAAGGCACAGACAATGGACTAACTTGACGTGCCGTCGCAGTGAAGTTTCTCAGACGATAGCCAGGTATGGGATTGTCACTGTGACTGTGCAGCCGCCTTGTGGCTGATTCTCAAAGTGAACCGAATCGTTCGCCCGACCTGATGCCCGCTGTTACGCATTCTCGACCACGATCGCGGTCTGGATTCACGGTCCTATTCCTGATGCTTCTGCGGGAAACCCCACCGCATTCCGGTCGGGTCGGGCTCAGGGTGACGGCCATAGTTTCGACCCTAGACCGTCGCCGATGAGACCACGATGGGGCACCCTACAACCCCATGGTTCCGGACGGTCGGCGCGGCAGGAGAGCCCGCTGATGGTCACACCCGAGAATTCTGACGGCGTGAGACGACGGTACGGATGATGATGGGCACCACGGAGAGTATGACGATGACGATCAGTACGAGGTCGATGTATTGCGCCGCGAAGTCGGCGACACCCGGGATCTGAGCCAGCCCGAATCCCAGAAGCAGAACCCCGGTCGCCCACAGCACAGCACCGACGATGTTGAACATTGTGAACACCCGCCGGGGCATTTTGCCGACGCCAGCCGCGACGGGCGCGAAGGTGCGCACGACGGGAACGAAGCGGGCGATCGTGACGGCCGCCGGTCCGAACCGATCAAAGAAGCCCTGCGTTCGCGCAACGCTTGCGCGGCTGAACAGGCCGGAGTCGCGGCGGTCGAATATGCGCCGGCCCGTCGTGCGCCCGATCGTGTAGCCGAGCTGGTCGCCCAGCACGGCCGACAGGGCAATTGCCGGGATGACGACCCAGAGCGGCTGGCTGATCACCCCGCTGAATGTGAGAACGCCGGTGAAGAACAGCAGGGTATCGCCGGGCAGGAAGAACCCGACGAGTAGGCCGGTCTCCACGAACACGATCGCGCAGACCACGACGAGGCCCCAGACGCCGGCACCGGAGATCACCGATTGCGGGTCCAGAAATCCGGAGGTGGGCAGTGCGGTTATGGTCATAGTATTCATGCTGCAATGGCTCTCTTTGAGTTTTCTGAAGACCGGCCCGGCATCCGCTGTCGCACGCGGTAGTGAGACGACGTGGTGGTTTAGACGGTGGCCGTCAACTGGGGGTCTGTGGTGCGTGCGCGGCGGGTGAGCACCATGACCAGGATGAGGATTACGGCCAGGAAGAGCACGCTGGTTCCCGTGGTTCCGAGCCCCAGCCCGCCGTCGGCAACGGGCTGGGAAAGCAGATCGCCGGTGGACGCGCCCAGCGGGCGGGTCAGGATGTAGGCGATCCAGAAACCGAGCACAGCATTGAGGTGGAAGACGAAGTACGCAACGGCGACCAGCGCGATGGCGGCGGCGAAGACGAGCAGGGCGACGAGGAAGCCCAGATTGAGTCCCTCAGCGACGAGGTCACCGGCCGCGGTGCCGAGGGCGAACGTGAACAACACGGCCAGCCAGTAGAAGGTCTCCCGGCGGGTCGTGAAGATGGAGTGGATCGAGAGAGTCTTCTCTGAAATGGCCCAAACGGTGAAGGTCGCCGCGAGTGCGACGGCGAAGACGACCGTCGTCACCCACAGAGGCACGCCGAGGCTATCGGTGAGGTTATCGGTGATCAGAGTACCCACGACGCTGATCAGCACCACGGCCAGCCAATAAACGGCCGGGGTGTATTTATGCAATCTGAACTGCACGACGAGCGCGGCAACGAGCAGGACCGCCATGATCACCGAAGTGATCGAAAGGCCCAAACCGAGGTCGACGTTGAGGAAATCCGCGGCGGTCTCCCCCACGGTGGTCGCAAGCACCTTGATCACCCAGAAGATGAGGGTCACCTCGGGCACCTTGGTCAGGATGTGCCGCGCGGGTGAAACGGTGGCGGAGCGGGTTGAGGTCGTGGACAAGTGTTCCTCCTTGGATGGGGTCGGTAGCACTAGCGAACACGGCGTCGTCTAAGACTTCTCACAGAAGCCAATAATCGCCGCAGGAGATCTACGAATTCGCGGTCATTCGCTCGACGAACGACTTGCGTCGGTCACAGCGCAGATCGGGTCTGCTTCGCGCGCGGAACGGTGAGGCAAAGTGCTGTGCCCGCGGCAGTGCTAGTGACGACGTGCACGGATCCGCCGTAGCGCACGGCAATTTCTCGTACGAGGGACAGACCGATTCCAAACCCGGTGCGGGCCTCATCGCCGTCGGCATCCGGCGGCGCGGAGTGGGCGAACCGATCGAAGATGCGGGCGTGGTCGATGCCGCGGATGCCGGGGCCGCGATCGTGCACGGTGACCGCCACCGTCTTCTTGGTCACGGCCACGGCCACCGTGATGGCCGAGTCGCGGGGGGTGAACCGCACAGCGTTATCCAGTAGCGCCACTACGCATCGGGTGATGCTGGATGCTGGCACCCGCACGGGCCCGGGCTGAGGAGCATCAAGTTCGATGGTGATGTGTTTGTCGATGGCGATGAGTGCCATCGACTGCACCGCGGCATCAACGGCAGCGACCAGATCGACAACGGCGGTGTCGTGCACTGCAGCGCCGCCGATTTCGGCCGATTCGAGAAGCTCGTTGACGATGTGGATGAGGTCCTTCGCGTCGCTGCGCAAGTCCGCGACGACCGAGGAGGACGGGTCGCCTGTTGGCAGGGCGCGTTGCAGAATTTGCAGGCGGGCATCGAGCACCGCGAGCGGGGTGCGCAGTTCATGGCTCGCGTCCGCGACGAAGGCCCGCTGGATGCGCAGCACCTCACCAAGGGGTTGCACAGCCCGATGAGTGACCTGCCAACTCAACACACCGGCCAGAACGATCAGGGCCACGCCCAACACTCCGGCAGCGCGCAGCAGCTTCCCAGCGCTGATCTGCAGGTTGTCGGTGTCCGGCACCGGTTCAAACAGCTCGCCGGGCAAAATTTCGGAAAGGATGTAGACAAAAACGGCAACGATGACCACCGCGACGACGCCAGCGCACGCGATCGCGATTCGGGTGCCGACGATCCGGGAGGCCCGACGGATGGCGAGGGTATCGCTGTCGATGACGGGGATTTTCGGCCGGTCATGGTTGTCCCAAGCGGTAGTCCTCACCGCGCACGGTGAGGACTATGTCCATGTCGGTCTTGCGCCGAAGATAGTGCACGCAGGTTTCCACCGTTCCGGCAGTGGCCGCAGGGCTGAAACCGGTTTGCAGTATTTGTTGGTCGGAGAACGTGCGTTGCGGGGCATCCGCTAGAAGTTCGAGCAGTTCGTCCTCCTTGACCGACAGCTGGACACGCCCGTCGTACGGGGAATAGATCGTTCGACCGCCGGCGACCGGGGTGGCATCGTCGACTTCCGTGAGCCCGTCCTTTCATAGGGGCCGAGCCTGGGATCATCCTCGATCACACGCAGTCGGAGTCGCACCATGATCTGAGCGGGCATCCGACATTTTTCTGTAGTCGGGTCCAGCGTGAAGGCCGGAGCGACGTACGCTCCAGTGCGCCAGTAGCAGCGTCCAGGCCGCGTTCACCAGTGCCACAGCAGCGATCGAGTACACGATCGACGCCACCACATCGGACGGATAATGCACCCCCAAATACACTCGGGATGCTGCCGTGGCGAGCACGATCACCGCGGTCGTTCCGATCACAAACGGATGCCATCGGTGACCGGCCGTGACAAGGACGATCCCGAGCAGGAAGCAGGCGGCGAAGCTGCTGTGACCGCTGGGAAAACTGAGCCCCCCCGGTTCGCGCAGCAGGATGTGCGCGAGCGACGGAATATCACGTCGTGCCCGGTGCACCAGCAACTTGATCACGTCGGCGCCCAACGTAGGAATCATCACAACCAACAGGAAGTGGATCGCCGCACCACGTCGCCGGGTGGCAACCAGCACCGATCCGGCTGCCAGCAATACGAGAACCGCGCCCACGGCCGGGCTGAATAGCCAGTCAATACCCAGGGCCACCGCGTCGAGTGGCGCGGTGTGGACAGTATTCACCTGTCGAAGCAAATCCATCTCCACGGCCGTCCATCCCGCCGATCCACTCAGCACGAACCCGCTGATGATGACGGCGAGGATGACTCCGGCTGCGGGAATGGCGGTCCGGGCGAACCGACGGTGTGGTCGGAGATCAATGGTCATTCTCCTAGAGTGACCCCTGACGTCACAGGACCTTCTAAGAATCGTTTCTGCCGGGTTCTTCCCGTCTCAGCGCATTGTGTAGGCCGTTCAAGGGCGAACGGCGGAGACCATCGTCGTCGACGACTCCACAGACGATACCCCGGCCGTCGTGTTGACTGTGGCGGAATCCTCCCCGATCCCGGTGCGGCTCATTCACCGGCTCCAGCCGCATGGCGGTCTGTCCGGTGCTGTGCTGTGCCACGACGCTGGACGATGTCGACCAGCACACAGCACCGGTGGACTCGGACAGTGCTCACTCCCTCGCCAGACGCCACCCGTCTTGTCCTTCCCAGCCTGGAGTTCGTGGCCACATCCTGGCTCCACGTCCCCACCCTTGCGCTGATGGCCGGTGAGATTTTTTTGGGCAGATTTCGCGGCCCGTTACGCCTCCGACAACGCTCCCGTTGCCGCGCTTGTGATGGCGTCCGGCCTGGCTTGGCTTGGCGGCATCAGGGCGTTGGAGAGCCGTGGTTTCGTGAAGTCAGCCAAGTTCACTAGCCACCGCAGCGTGATCTACGAGTTCACCCGTCAGCACACCTCGGCCTGGGATTTCAGGACTTTCGGCCGGTCTCTGCGTGGAACACCCAGAAACAGGCGATAGCCTCCGGCAAGTGACATTACAGACGACAGCCGCGCGACCGTCTTCGTCGGCGCCCGTTCCAACAGGCCGTCTGACTTCCCTGGACGGTTTGCGAGGCGTCGCTGCTCTTGTCGTCATGTTCCACCACCTGTATCTGGTGGCGGTGCCCTCAATCGTGGCCGCCGGCGGATCACAACCGGGAAGCGTCTACTGGTGGGTTTCCCGAACTCCTTTGAAGATCCTCACCGCCGGGTCAGAGGCCGTCCTGGTTTTCTTCGTGCTCAGCGGGCTCGTGGTTGCCCTGCCCGCGCTGCGCAAGTCCCGGTACTCTTGGGCGGGGTTTCTCAGCGGCCGGATCGCGCGCATCTATCTGCCGGTGTGGGCCTCCTTGGCGATCGGCACCGCTCTCATCTGGCTTCTGCCGCGCGACCTTGGGGCGGTGACGCCGGGTTCGTGGCTTGCCACCTCGAACGCAGCATCGACCACGCCGGCATCGCTGCTGAATCAGATGAGCCTCACGGCCGCATCGTATGGCGTGAACAATGTGCTTTGGTCTTTGCGGTGGGAACTCGCGTTCTCGGTGCTCCTGCCGCTGTTCGCGGCGGTCGCGTTCTTGGTCCGGCGTCGCTGGCTGCTCGCATTGTGCGTCGCACTTGCGCTCAGTCTGCTGGGGCTAGTCACCAACATCGATGCCCTCCGCTACCTCCCGGTGTTCTTCGTCGGAACCCTCATGGCGGTGCGCCTGGACGCCATCCGGGAGTGGACACGGAGACGCCTTCAACGCCCGCACGCGCGCTTGTGGGGAATCGTCCTGGTTGTCGGCTCGCTTCTCCTGCTCGTCGCTGGCTGGCTGGCCCAGCCGATCGCCGTGCCGGGAACGCTTCCCGGCCGAGTTTTCACCCAGCTAGCGGTGTGCGGTGCAGCCGGCCTCGTCCTGGCCGCTGTCGGTGTGCCGTTCCTGCGCCGGGCTTTGGAATCCCGCCCGAGCCAGTGGCTCGGGCGAGTGTCGTTCAGCCTCTATCTTGTCCACGTCCCCATCCTGGCCAGCCTCAGCTTCCTGCTCGGTGACGACAAGTGGTGGCTGGTAGCGCTAATCACGATCCCCCTCGCCCTGCTCGTGGCCTGGGGATTTTATCTGGCGTTCGAGCGGCCCTCCCACCGTCTGGCCAGGCATACCTCGCAGATCGTGGCGAGAAACGCGGCCCGGCTCAGCGAGAAGGCCTCCAGGGGCGGGGCACGGATCGCCGTCAAGTTCGCCAGGCGATAGCGCCAGGGTGGTCCACACCGGCGATCGGCCGCGGACGGCGCGCCGGTGGATGTCGGCGGGACGCGTTCAGTCCTTGCCGCGAAGGAGGGTGGTGGCCTGCCGAACGGGGAGGGTGGGAGGGTAAGCCCACACGCTCGGGGCAGATACGGCGACCAAGGTCCGCCAGGACCCCATCAGAGTCAAGAACATAATGCTCGCCGCAACCGGCACGGGACCGCACGCGTCGCGCGAGCATCGCTGCGGTCTTGCGCAACAGGACCGGCCGGGTCCGGAGGTGGAAAGGTATCGTCCATTATTCCAACCCAAGCCGCGCGGCGAGTTCGGGCAGCGCCTCCGCGATCACGTACCGCACAGTGGTCCAGTCGTGTGCCGACTTCGGAGCCTCGATGAGCTTTGTTACCATGCCGGACCGGTCGGCGGCAGCGCGGACGAGGCGCTGATTCTTTTGATACTTGGCGTCGAGTGCGCCCACCCCGAAAATCGCGACGGTGTCTGCGTACGGAGCCCGAGCAGCCAACACGTTGACGGGCTTCACCGCGTCGTAGGCCGCGGTCGAGCCGCCGAAGGCTCTCGCTACCGTGGTCGACCCGATCGTGGGTTCCGCCTCCCCGGAGATGTCGAGGATTGACCGGAAGACCTCCGGATGGCCCGCCCCGAGTTGGATCGAGCACGTTCCGCCCTGTGAGAATCCGCCGACCGCCCAATATCGAGGGTCGTCACTGACCCGAAGATAGGACCGAATCCACTTTGGAACATCCCGGGCGAGGTACGTTTCCGAATTGCCCAGCGGTGAATCGACGCACATCGGATTCTGATTGGCGCGGCCAAGCTGATCGGGGGCGACCACGATTGGCGCGAGGCCGTTGTGGCTGGCTGCGTACGCGTCCATGGTGGAAGCGAGGCGTCCCGCGGTGAACACGGCCGCTGGCGAGCCCGGCTGCCCTGCGAACATCACAAGGACAGGAAGCACGGGTGGGTTCGGGCCGAGAGCGGCAGGCGGCAGGTAGACCAGGGCCCCACGCGCGACGAAACCGGAGGTTGTCCCCGGGATTGTGACGGTTCCGACCGTACCGCGGGTGGGCATGCCGGGGGGAGCCTGCCACGTGCGCCCGATTGCCGGATTCATTGTGCCGGCCCGGCCCGACAAGCGCGACACGTCCATTGGTCCGTAGGGTGAAATACCCAGCGCATCCTGGAGATTGCGATATTCGCCGAAGTCGACATTGATCGCCGCAGCGGTACTGACCAGGATCACGGGGATGGAAACGAGCGCGATCGTCTTTCGCCACCAATTGGTTCCCCACAGGTTTACGATGACCAGCGACAGGGCGGCAATCGCGGCGGAAAACCAGAGTCGCGTGACCAGGGTCAGCGGCAGACCGAAAACATTCCACACGTCGCTGACGAGCCAGGAGACCAGCAAGCCGAGCAGTGCCCCGAGCACCAAAGCCGCCGCGACGCGTGGTATCCAGGATCGCAGGGGAATCCTCACCAGCAGGTAGACCATGAGCACCACGGCAAGGATGTCAATCGGAATCAGGAATGTGCCCGTGTCGATCTGCATGGTGAGAAGCCAATTCAACATGGTTACTACGCTACGACACCGGCGGGTCTGTGAACTCTTGCGCCGTCACATCTCCAGGTGGGTCACTCCGCCGGGCGCTAGCGAAAGGCGCACAACGATGACGGCGACAGTCTGACCGTCCGACCGGTGCTCAACGGTGGCCAGGAAGCCCTCCGCCGTCAGTCCGCGCTGCAACGCGTCGACCATAACGACTTCGTCTTGAACGCGAAGTATTTGCATTGCACTCCCCCACCCGACGAGAACCGGGATGCGCGCGATCGACACAGTCAGCATCCCCTCACGCGGTAAGGAGATGCTGAGCCGCGTTCGTTACTGATTCGTGGGGGTCGCCCCGATGGCACTCTGGAACTGATCCAACGACGCAGCGTTATAGTTCAGGTCGTCGAATTTCGCGGTCGGAACCGATCCGGCCAGGAATGCGCTCATACCCGCTGCCAGCCCCTGCTCTGTGGCCGGCACGATGAGCCCGACACCCTCCGGTAAAGCATCCCGAGCGGAACCGAACGCTACAGTGACGATGGGAAGATTGAGTATAAGTGCTTCGAGTAGCACCATCTGCTGTCCCTCATGGTCGCTGGAGAGCACGAAACAGTCCGCCGCGGCCATGATGGCATATGGGTTCTTCTGGTGCCCCGCAAGTGTCACCGAATCATCGATACCCAGCTCACTGATCAGATCTTCCAAGTGCGTTCTCAGCGGCCCGTCGCCGACGATCACCAATCGGGTGTCAGAACGCTGCACGTGCAGCTGAGCGAAGGCCCGAATTAGCTGCGCGTGGTTCTTTGCAGACGACAATCGCCCAACGGAGACAAAATGCACCAGCGCGGACTTCCCCGCGAGGCCGTTCGCCCAACTGGGCACCTCTCCCGTGGTGCTGACCCGAACGGCTTCCCTGATATCGATGGCGGCATCGCGGCGGACCTGAGCGGCATTTACCAGATTGCGCGCTGACACGAACTTCTCTTGAGGTGCAAATTGGGCAAGCTCGTCGGCATTGATTTCCTCGAGAGCCGGAGAAACGGAGACGAGATGGTCATACTCGCGATACAACGAAAAAATGCTCGTGAGACTTTTCAGCTGCCGGCGTCGCTTGTTGATGCTCCGGTGTGAGTCCGCAGTCATGGTGTTATGCAACCAAATAGACCGTTTCGCAAGCGGCGCATGCAGCATCAGGGTTGCCCAGAGTGGGTCGTACCCGCTGAAGTCGATGGCGTAATCGAACCGACTGCTGCCAAAACACCGCGTCCATTCGTCATCCCACAGTCTCTTCTGCCGAGGATCGTGCGAGTGAGATTTCAGGTCACCGCGGTACCAGTGGAGCCGCCGAATGAAGTGATCAATCTTGGAACCGTTCATCCCCCCAACCCGGACAAATTGGCGGACCGAGGAATGGATTTGCCCTTGCTTCTCCAAGACAGCGGACGCACGACTGTTTGAAAAGACGGCAGAAACGTCGAACCGGTCATGATCGATGGCCGTCAGTAGGTTCAAGGCAGACGTCGTGATACTGTTCGGCCTCAGGCTGCCGACGTGAACAAGTATTGATGGTCGCTCGTCGCGGGCCACGGGCCCCACCGTGTAGCCGTCTCGCCTGCCCCGAAAAACGATGTCGATGACCCGGTCCGTTGCACCGCCATCCTCGTGACCCGAATACTTCTTCCGCATAGCGAGGTATCTCGGGGTGATTTCAGTTCGCTGCCCAGAACGAGCGATCAAGTTCAACTCAACGGCAAGTTCCCTCACGGTTCGCACCACTGGCCCCGGCCATTCCTCCGGCTCCATATACAGGCCGCGGTACCCCGCGTAGTCGCGGATATCCGGAGTCAGGAATGCGATGGGTCGCCCAGTTGCCAGGAAATCGAAAAAAGTACTTGAGTAATCGGTTACGAGAATGTCTGTTGCAGCTAGGACAGCGTTCGTCGGGATTTCGTTGGGCACCAGCCGCCCCTGAAATTCTGCGCGCTCTGCGGCGAATTTATACACCACCTGATGAACCTTGAGGAGGACAACGTATTGGTTCGTATCTATCAGCGCTTCCAGTTCGGTCACCCGACTGATCAGCTCGTCCGCGTCGTCTTTGGGCTTGGCGAACGACTCCCCTTTCCATGTCGGCGCGTAAAGGATGATCTTCCGCCCGTCGATCGGTAGGCCGGCCCCTCCGAGTCGGTGAGTTATCGATGCGACACCGCTCGAATCCGTGAACTGATGGTCGATCCGTGGATACCCCTCCTCGATGATGTCGCCTCGGTAGATATTGCGCAACAGATGAGCGTTTTCATACATCTGCTCGGTCATAAAGCGGTTTGCCGCGAGTAAATAGTCTGCGGAGAGGAAGTTCCGGATCACATTGCCTACTCTTGAGGCGTGATCACCGATGTCATAGCCCATGCGTTTCAAGGGAGTGCCATGCCAGGTGTTGAGGTAGACCTGCCCGCCGCGCTTGCTGAATTGCACCGGGAAAGTTGCGTTGTTGATGAGGTACCCGCTTGTGGCCAAGGCTCGGTAGTAGCCCAGTGAGTCGGGACGAACAAATCGCACTGATGGATCAGCAGCAAATTCATGGACGACGGTGAGGTTTTCTCGCTCGTTCGCGAGCACCCAGACATGCTTGAGGTGCGTGAAATCAGGTGCCGCACGCAAACCTCGAAAGATCGCCTCGGGGTTGTCCAGCAGGCCGTTGCCGGAGAACGACTCATAGAGGACGACGCTCCGATCGATCGGACGCCTGCGCCAGAACGCGTAGACCTCGGATACAGCGGCCCGGCGAAGCCTGCTGACGAACCGTTTGACACGGACAAGAACGGTACGCGGCAGGATCTGCATTTCTTCATAGTATCCAGCGCTCACAGTTGACATAGTCTCTCAAATTGCCCAACAGCAAGCCGACGCTGATGTGTGAGACGATTCCAGCGTGGAATCGAAGGAATGCTGGCGAGCCCGAACAGTATGAAGACCACATGCTCCAACGAGGTATAGCGCGATAGGACACTAATACGGATGAAAAGCCTTATTTCACGGGCCAACCGATTCGTCCACTCCCAATTCCACGCCCATTGGCGCACCGAACCGATCAAACCGGGAACGGTCCTCTACGAGTCGTTCAATGGCAACGGAATGCTCTGCAATCCGGAGGCGATCTTCCGCCAGCTTCTGGCAACGCCGGACATGCGCCAGCTCAGACACATTTGGGTCCTCGCTGACCTACGCCAATTTCGCTCGACGGTAGCGGAGTTCGCGGGAGCGCGAAACGTGACGTTCGTGCGCTACGGGACACCGTCGTACTACCGTGCCCTTGCCACGAGCGAATACCTCATTAACAATGCGACCTTCCCGCCCCAATTCAGCAAGAGACCTGGCCAGACGTACCTCAACACCTGGCATGGCACGCCCTTGAAGCGCATGGGCTACGACATCGACCGTGGTGCGCTGGGAACAGCCAATATCATCCGGAATTTTGTTGCCGCTGACTATCTGCTCGCCGCAAACCCGTTCATGGCCGAGCTGATGTACGAGAAGGCGTACAAGCTCAGCGGCATCTCCCGCAGCCTGATCATCGAGGAAGGGTATCCACGGATCGACCGGCAGGCGCTCGACACGGACAGCGTTGCGGCTGGCCGAGCACGTCTGAATTCCGCGGGCATCCCTCTCGGTGACCGCACGATCGTGCTCTACGCACCGACCTGGAAGGGGGCGTCCTTTGCCCGGCCCGAGGACGATATCGACCAGCTGCTCGATCACATTGCCCGGCTAACGGCGCAGATTGACACCAGCAAGTACGTGGTACTCCTCAAAACGCACCAGATCGTTCACGCCCTGGCCAGATCCCGGCCCGAACTCTCGCGCCTGCTCGTGCCGAACAACATTCCAACCAATGTCGTCCTTGGCCTCACCGGAGTCCTCATCACAGACTATTCGAGCATCTTCTTTGATTTCCTGGCCACTGGCCGCCCGATCCTCTTCTTCACCCCGGACCTTGCGGACTATTCAGACAGTCGCGGCCTCTATTTCGAGCCCGAAGACTGGCCCGGTCCGGTCTGCCGAACCACCGACGAGTTGGCGGTTGAGCTCGCTGAAATCCTCGTGACGGGTACCCTTCCAGCTGGCTCAGCCGCACGTTATCGCACGAGCCAGCAGGAATTTTGCGGCCAGGAAGATGGGCGGGTGAGTGCACGGATCATCGACATCGTCTTCCGCGGCAACGCCCGTAGACACCACGTCCGACCCGCAGTTTCCCAGAACCGCCCATCAATTCTGATGTACCTGGGCGGGATGCGCTCAAATGGGATAACCACATCCGCTCTCAACCTGCTCAACAACATCGACCACTCCCGGTTCGACGTATCTGCCTGCTTCATCCAGAGCAAAGCGCCCGCCTCGATTGACAACCAACTCGCGATCAATCCCGCCGTTCGCCAGTTCCCACGCGTCGGCGGAATGAACGGCTCCGCGCTCGATCAGCTGGCCCGGCATCTCGACTTTCGTCGAGGCAGAATCAGCCGGCACCAGGACCAACCCACACAGAAAACTCTGTGGGACGACGAATGGACGCGATGTTTCGGCGACAGTCACTTTGACTTCGTCGTCGACTTCAGCGGCTATGGTCCGTTCTGGGCCGCCCTGCTTCTTCATTCCCCTGAGTCGATTCGCTCAATCTGGCTCCACAACGACCTGGCCGCCGATGCTCATCGCAAGATCACGGGCAAGAAGAGAATGCTGCACAGCCTCACCCAGATTTTCACGCTCTACGAGCAGTACGACCACCTCGTGTCTGTCTCGCCCACACTGTCGGCAATCAACAATCGCCAACTTGCCCCGTATGCAGCCCCGGCAAAATTCACGTTCGCACTGAATACGGCAGATGCCAAACAAATCCTCAGCGCCGCCAGCCAGGATCTGCGGGAGACGACTCGGAACTTAGAGACCGGGATAACTCCTGATTGGGTGGAGGTCCTCCTCGCCGACGATAAGACAACGAACTTTGTTTCAGTGGGGAGACTATCCCCCGAAAAGAATCAGGCACGCCTCATCCGCGCGTTCAACATCGTCCATACAGCAACGCCGACAACGCGACTCGTGCTCGTTGGAGATGGTCCGCTCAGAGGCCAGCTAGAGTCCCTGATCAGAAAGCTGGGGCTTGAAGAGTCAGTCATTCTCACGGGTGAGATACCCAATCCGTACACCGTACTTGCCGCATCGGACTGCTTCGCCCTCTCCAGCAACTACGAAGGCCAGCCCATGGTCATCCTCGAGGCGCTGGTACTCGGTCTACCGATCGTGACAGTCGAATTCGAGTCGGTGAAGAATGCACTCCCGCCCGGCTTCGGATTGGTCGTGCCGCAAACTGACGAGGACCTCGCCGAGGGACTCAACGCGTTTCTCACCGGGGAGGTACCATCGGGCACATTCGATCACGCTGCATACACCCGACTGGCCGTCGAGCAGTTCTACAGTGCGATCGGCGCCGCCAGACCCGAAGATCTCACTCAACAGATGTGACGGCGGTCAAACCCACAAATGCGCTCCACGCCACAGGGTGGCTTCGATCGGAAATATCCGCGCCACCTCCGCCTGTCGGCCATTTCATCGAACTATGTCGCACGTACGGTATCTCTTCCACCCCGTGGGCCTCAGTAGAAGGAGCCTGTCAGGTGGCTCTCAACCACGCCAACAGTGGCTCTGAACGGCACGATCCGCGGGTGGAGCAACGGGTCTGACCCGCACCACACCTGCACCCCTGAGGGGCGAATATTCATGTCAGAGTCGCCCCTGGAGCCACAATTGCAGCCCACAGCAGTAGAGTTTCGGCGAGCTATTTTCCATCTATGGGAACTGAGCCCACAAGCGACGGCGCAGAAAGGACACTCATCAACGATCTCAGCACATCCCTGCTACGCATCGATATCGTCAATGGCCCGCTGCTGTATGTTGTGCTTGGCCTGGCCAGTATGCAGCTCCTGTATCTTTTACTGCGCGCCCCGACCAAAACGTGGATCTTGACGGTCGTGATCGCGGTCGCCGGCGGCGTCAGCGTCGCCGGCGTGACATGGTTCGTTGTGGTGACGATCGTTGACGCTTTCGGAATGTCGCCCGGTCTGGTCAGTTTTCTCTGGTTTGCCGGGACTTGCACGGCGGTAGCAATTGCTATAGCAAATTTTTGGAAGTCGCGCCTGCATCGCAAGATCGCGGCCGCGGCATCCGTCATGCTCTTCCTTATGGCTGGAACGCTAGCGATCAATGCGAGCTTTGGGCTAAACCGCACGTTGGGGTCGCTCTTCGGGATGACGACAGAGTCGGCAATCGCGCTACCCACCGTCAGCGGGCCCAAGGAAAGCGGGCCGCTCTACCAGAGCTGGGAGGCTCCGGCCGATCTACCCGTAAAGGGTACGACCGGTAGCCAAATCATTCCTAACACGGTCTCGGGATACACCTCCCGGCCGGCCGGGATTTACCTACCGCCCGCGGCGCTCATCTCCAACGCGCCGGCCTTGCCACTAGTCATCTTCCTCATGGGGCAGCCCGGTAACCCCGATCCGTCCTTCATCGCGGCGACACTCGACCGTGATGCTGCCGCTCACGGCGGTCTTGCACCGATCGTCATCGTCGCGGACCAGCTTGGCGACCCCTCGAAGGATCCGCTGTGTCTTGATACGCCGAACTACGGCAACGCGGAGACCTTCATCACCACGGATGTCGTCAACTGGGCGAAAAAGAACCTGAACATCATCAACGACCCACGGTATTGGACCATCGCCGGGTACTCGAACGGCGGACAGTGCGCTATCTCCCTCGCCGTCAAACACCCAGACCTATTCGCGAACGTCGTGGACATCTCCGGCGAGGAATTCGCCGGATCAGAGATCGAGGCATCGACGCTCGCCGATGTCTTCCACGGTGACCAAGCCGCCTATGACGCGGTGAAGCCTCTCAACCTGCTCGCCTCAAAGAGATTCTCCGACACAGTCGCCATATTCACCGTTGGGTCCAACGACGCAGGATTTATACCCGGACAGCAACGGATGGCGTCCGCGGCCTCGGCAGCAGGAATGACGGTTACGTATTGGGAATCTCCCAACGGCGGGCACGCACTTCCGGCCCTCACTGACGGTCTCGACGAGGCATTCGTCGTGCTCTACCCGCGGCTCGGGCTCGCGCCGCCCACCGCCTGAACCAGTCACCAACTGAGAACAGGGCCACTGTCGTTTAGTTCCAGGGCGTCGTAGTTGTGGCAGGTCGGTGTTGCGTGAGGCGCTAGCTCACGCCTTTGAAGCTGATTACGTCGGCGTGGTGAACGATGCGATCGATCATGGCGGAGGCGATGACTACGTGAGCCCCTCGTGTGCGCCGTTTGCTTTTAGGAAAGCTCGAAGCGTACTCCTCGGGTGTTCGACCAGGTCCCGCGGCCTGGTGCTCCCACACGTGATCCACCAGACCGTGCTCCTCAAAGTACCGCAGAATATGTCGTGGCTAGCAGGCACACTGCTCCGCCCTTTTGGGCGCTCATGCAGCTGCGGTGTCATTGGTCATGCGACGACGCTTTGCCCGGTGGATACCGTATTCACGCCCAATGAGGTACACGATGCAAATGTCGAACGCGGTCAATGAGGTCAAGCCCCAGGAGAAAGATGTTTAATCGAGCAGGGTCGACGCTGCTCTTGGTATATTCACGAACCGCCACTTTATGTAACCGTTATTACAATATGTGTTGTGACGAAAAATATTAGTTGGGTGTTGATACTGCTTCAGTTGCCGTCCGAGCCTTCCCGGCACCGGGTCGCCGTGTGGCGAGAACTACGAAAAGCCGGCGCAGTGCCCGTGTCGCCGGGCACCTGGGCGCTCCCGGCCGGACCATCCTTTCAACCCGCACTGGATCGGGCGGGTGAGTTGACCCGGAACGGGGCCGGCACGTTCGCTGTGATCGACGCTTCTCCGCGTGACGACGCCTCCACCAGCTTGATTCGTGATGCCTTCGCCGCCGCCCGGGTCGACGAGTGGACTGAATTCGTGGCCGATTGCGGGAAGTTTGAAGCCGAGATCGCACGCGAGTTCGCCAAAGCAAAATTCACCTTCGGAGAGCTTGAAGAAGAAGAACAGAGCCTTGACCGGCTGAGGCGCTGGTTCCGCGACTTGAAGAAGCGCGACGTCCTTGCACTGCCCGAGGCCTTGGCCGCCGAAGAGCACCTTCGAACCTGCGAGAGCGTGCTCGACGGGTACGCCGAACAGGTGTATCAAGTCATGCGCGGGAGCACCCCGGCAATCGACACGCCCCCTGAATCTGCGAAAACCGGATCTGTCCGATGAGCGCATTAACGCCTTCCTCCGATCCCCGCGGTCGCCTGGCCCGCCTGCCGCAGCTGCGACGATGGATCAGCGTGCCATTACTCTTGGTGCTGGTCACCCTGATCCTGGGTTTCGCGGTCAAACTGAATCCCCGCCTGTCCGGAGCAGAATTCCGCATCGATGAGCTACTGAGCCGGGATCACATCGCTGTCGGAAACGCGATCGCCTTGACGATCGACGCACTGTTGTCCCCGCCGGGGATCATCATCATCCTGCTCGTGCTGTTCGTCTTCCTCTTGGTCGTGCGTCGCTCGCCGGTGAACGCGTTCGCCGTCACGTCAGTGGCCACGGTCGGGTGGCTCTCCAGCGAGGTATTCAAACTGCTCGTGGCGCAGCCCCGGCCGGATGAACACCTTCTGCACAACCCCCTCATCCCTTCGGACGGTTCCGGCAGCTTCCCAAGTGGCCACACCACGTTCGCCGTCGCGATCGCCATCGCGATCTGCTTCCTCGCCCGTGGTACTCGCTGGGCTGCCCCGGCCGCGATCGTCGGACTCGGCTTCGCGCTCCTCGTCGCAGGCTCTCGCCTGTATCTGGGCGTGCACTATCCCAGCGATGTTCTCGGATCCTTCCTCGTCGCACCCGCCGCGATCTGCCTCTACACCGGATTGTGGAACCGATACGGAATGCGCGTACTGAACTGGATACCGTTCCTGGATCGCATCGGTCCAATCCCGTCACGGCTTCAGCTGCATGACCGTCCTGCAAGAAGGACAGCTGCGCCGGAAGGGCTCTGATGCCCCGCGGCACCCCCGCCGCTCTCGGTCCATCGCCAGCGCGCAAAGTCGTTGCTCCCCTATACTTAGCGGGATTCACGACCGCGTTCGGCGCGCACGGAATCGCCGCCGCTCTCGGTGTCGAAACCGGCGACATCGGACTAAGCATCCTCACCTTCGGGATTCTGCTGGCCGTCTACGATCTGGCCGAAGTAGTCCTCAAGCCCGTATTTGGTTCCCTTAGCGACCGGATCGGTTCCAAACCCGTGATTGTCGGCGGTCTGATTGCTTTCGCCGCCGCGTCGTTCTTCGGAATCTTCGCGGGCACTCCGATTCTGCTGGGCGTGGCTCGCCTCGGTCAAGGAGCGGCAGCAGCGGCATTCTCGCCGGCATCATCGGCCGCCGTTGCCCGACTAGCCGGACCTGGTGCCGCGGGACGATACTTCGGCAAGTACGGCTCATGGAAAGGCCTCGGCTATGCCCTCGGCCCCCTGATTGGTGCCGCATTGGTCGGGCTGGATGGCCTCCGCGCACTGTTCATCGCGCTGACGATCCTCGGCGCCGCGACCGCAATATGGGTTATCGTCGCTGTCCCACGCCTCCCCGTCCTTCCCCGCCTTCGATACACGCTCCGGGATCTGGCCAAGCAGACCGTCGACCGGTCCTTCCTCATCCCGACACTCGTACTCGCGGCCAGCACCGGCGCTCTGGGGGTCGCGGTCGGATTCCTCCCCCTGCTGGGAACCACGCTCCACCTCGGGCTGTTCGGCAGTATGGGCGCGGTGACCGTGCTCGCGATCGCCTCCACGCTCACGCAGCCTTTCGTGGGCCGGCTCCGCGACGACGGCCGCATCAGCACACGAGCAGGTACCACGGTCGGCCTCCTGCTGATCGCTACTGGAATCGGTGCACTCGCTGTTATCCCCACGCCGGCCACCCTCTACCTCGCCGCACTGACCATCGGCACGGGGATTGGTCTGGCCACCCCGCTGGCATTCGCACACCTAGCCGCCACCACACCAGCCGAGCGGATGGGACGCACGATGGGCAACGCCGAGCTCGGTCGCGAAGTCGGCGACGCCGGCGGCCCCCTCCTCGTTGGCGCAATAGCCAGCACCCTGACCCTGGGTGCTGGGCTCGGTGTACTCGCTATCCTCACGGTCGGAGTTGCCTCACTCGGCGGCATCGCGCTGCGCACCAACGCCACCCAAGAAAGGGGTCTACCCGTATAAGTCGATTGGCTGAGCCAATCACACGGGCGGACTGCTACGCCAGATCCTGAGAAATACTCTCACGCAGAGCCAATGCGATCGCGCTGAATTAACCCATGATCTCAGCGGGTCCAGGCGCGGCTGCACCTTCCTAGTCGAGGCGCCGGAGGGAGATTTCGACGGCCCGCATGATTTATCGGCGGGATCCCCTGCTCCGGAAGACTGACCAGCGACGTGCACGAGTGCGGGACAGTACTCGTCAGGTGTGCCCGCACGCCTGCTTCCTGCCCATGGATAATCGACCGCGGCGGGGTGCGAGTCGCCGGTGGCCTGCGAGCCTTCAGTCGGCACGATCAACGACGCAGAACCGATTGCCCTCGGGATCCGCGAGGATCACGTAGTCAGCATCTGCTGGCCGCTTGTCACTAAGAATCTCGATCGCGCCGAGCGCCAGTAGTCGCGCAACCTCTGCTGGCTGGTTGTCGGTGTACAGATCGAGATGGATGCGAGGCGGAATCTGCGCCACGGAAGTGTGCAGGTCAAGCGAAATATTGGGGCCGCTCCCCACCCGCGGTCGCAGCACGGCGAAATCGCCGCTCGGCTCATCCCGCGGGACGTAGTCGAGCGCCACAGTCCAAAACGCGAGTTGGCGACGCAGGTCGTCTACGCGCATAACAATCGAGCCCACCCGGATCATGTGATGAACCTACCCCACTGTCGAAACAAGACAATGGATGATTTCCGCAAGCCGGGCGCTCGCCGGGACATTGAGACGGCGGATGGACATCAGCCCATGGGTCGCGTTGCCAGGATGGCTCGTGCTACCCGATTCGAGCCACGCGACCGGACACTACGGTACGACCCGAAAGGTCTGCGAGGTCCCGTCCGGCAGCGGTATGGGTGCCGAGCTGCAATGGAGTCGTTCGGCGATCGCTGAACAGACGTGCAACCCAGTTCTGATCCATCGGCACCAGGGCCCAATCTACGCATTGGTCGAGGACAGCATCCAAGCCATCCTCGGCAACCTGCCATTGCGTGAGCCACACATCAGTATCGTGCGGATCCCCAATCGGTCTCGGCTTGTTTTGTGTGCGTAGCGAGCCGGGTTATTTGCACCAGTGCGGTAGGAATCCGTTGATGCTGCGGTTGCTGACACCGGTGCTCAGATCTACGAAGGTGGTCATCATCGCGGAAGAGCCAGGCAGAGTCGGGTATTGATCGCTTACGCCGTCGCGAGGGAAGGTCTCCACAGCCACATATTGACCGTTCGGGGATACGCAGAAATCCCTGATTTCGGTGTCCTTTGAAGCTGGCACGTAGACGAAAGAACTGCCTCCATGGTCAGAGAGAGCCAGGAGCGGGCGGGATGTTCCGTCAGTGTCCCACGCGTAATACAGGCGGACGTATTTGCCGTCTTGGTTGAGGACCTCAAGCTTTGCGGGGATGGCGTCACCGAGCTCATCATCGGCGGGTAAATCCAAAGGCGTCACGGTACTGTCGCTGAGATCTATTGACGCGCCTTGGGTCGGATCAGCAACCACCAGAGAGTTTGTTCCCGGGATCAGGCCCCTCATCTCGACATGCTGCCCGAGGGGAACTATGTCGCCCTCAACAGTAACGTCGATCAGATACAGGACCCCTTCCAGACCCTGCGCCACCAGCGATGTGGTGTCGGGAACGAAAACGTAATCCGTTACCGGTAGGGGCTGCTGGTCTACCCCGACAACTGCTTGTGGCACTGCTGTCTGCTCGTTGACGTCGTATGTGTAGAGAGTGCCAGCCGGATACTCGTCCCCACCAACTGGCACACCCGTTAGCGTGAAACCAATCAGGTTCGTCGTGCGTGATGTTTGAAGATCTTTCAAAACCGTGTTAGAGGGCAGCACAATTTCAAGCTCGGTCTCCTCTGTGAGAGAAAACAATGTCAGGTGATTGACATTTTCCTGATCCAACGTCACCACGGCGAGATGCCCCGGAAGCACCGCGAATTCTTGTATTCGTTCCGCCGTGAATAAGGCTCGCCCCGCACCAGTACCAAGTAGTGTGTCGCGCCTTATTTCGTCCGGTCGCTTCGTGCCATCACCGGTGGTTCCTGAGTCTCGATGCAGAGTGTAAAGGTCCACATCGTCGGTGGTGAAGTCATACTCAATGGATGACTGAGCACCTTGGAATAATCCGATTACCGGGTCGATGTTGACCCGGTACTCGGTGTTGTAGTTGAGGGCGTCTTCGAAGGTGATGGTTACGACTGTGCCGTCTACGGCGACCGATACCGGGACCTTGGGGGTCACCGTGATCTGATCCCGGTTGATGCTGGATATCGGCTGGTCGGTGTTGAGCAGCAATCGTTGCCCCGGGTGAGCGATGACACTTCCGAGGTTGATGGCCGCCGATTCTAATCTGGGTCCTCGCGTGGTGTTGAGCAGTGCCAGTGTGCCCGCCAGCAGGGCGAGGACGATGACGGTCGTGAGCAACATCCGCGTGAAGTCCCGGCCGGATCGGGTGGAATCAGTAGACATAAGGCTGTTGGGGTTGGTCGACGGCGGCTAGGACTTCAGGAATGATGACTATTCCCTCAGTGCTGGCGACGCTTGGATTCGCGGCCAAGCCGCCAGAAACGCCCACCCAGCTGTCAAGGGAAAATTCGTCCTGCCACCCCGGCCGGTACACCGGTACTCCCACGGGCTGGGCATCGACCACGCAGTGGCTCACGACGAACCGTGCCACGTAGAACACGTTCTGCGGATCATCCGTGTCGGGCGTCACGAATCCGGTGAGCTGGGCTTTCTTTCCGGCGTAGAATTCGGCCCCGGCGCCTTGCCGCAGCAGTGAGGCCCAGTCTTTCACCGAAAACTTCGACGCGTCCCCCCCTGTCAACTCAGCCGAAGCTTCCTCGGTCAGAGCTGCGGCGGACCCATTTAAGTCGCGCTGCTCCAATGTGGTTGTCGTCAGGGTTGTGGGTGGCAGAACCAACAGTGCTACCACGGAGGCCGCGATCACTACGACGCTTGCGCCTCCCCAAAAACGCTTGCGCCCGGTTTCGGCTTCGTGATCGTGATCGGGTTCCTCATCTGGAGACAGCGCGAATGACACGATAACGACCACGGCGGCCACGACCGCCATGATGATCGAAAAAGCAAAATACCGGGGATGGATGTAGAGGCCCAATTGACCAGTGACGCCCAGCCACACCGTCGCGACAATTCCGATCAAGCTCAACACGGCTCCTCGCCATCGAGCGACCAGACGGCTAAGCGACATAATTCACCGCCAGCCCCAGCACGGCCGAACAGAGTGCTACAACGCTAGTAATTTGAATTAACGTTCGCGCCGTGAACGTGGTTCGCATCAGAACGAGCATTTTGATGTCAATCATCGGGCCGAAGACCAGGAAAGCCACAATCGCGCCGGGAAGGAACGTCGCTCCAAACGACAACACGAAGAACGCGTCCACGTTAGAACAGATCGATACGACGAAGGCCAACACCATGAGCGCCAGGACGGACCACACCGGATTGGTGCCCAGAGTAACCAACACCTCACGGGGTATCCCCACCTGGATCACTCCGGCAATGGCGCAACCGATGAACAACGCCGGCATCATCGCGCTGGTTTCTTTCGTGAAAAGACGAACACTGCGCTGCAGTTTGCCGGCAGCCGCGTGATGTTCCCCCTCGCTGGCGCAGGCCGCCTGGAACTGCGACGTGAGCAGGGTGTCCTGCCGGGGGTGACGGCTGTATATCCAGCCGATGAGGTTTGCAATCAAAAACCCGCCAGCGATACGACTGACGAGGATGCCGTTATCCCAGCCGAACGCTTGATACGTCGTGATGATTGTGATCGGGTTGAGAATTGGTGCGGCAAGAAGGAACGTCATCGCCTCGGCGACCGACAGGCCCTTCATAATCAGGCCGCGTGTGAGCGGTACGTTTCCGCATTCGCACACAGGTATGAGAACGCCGATCAGCGAAACCGCAAACCGCCGCAATACTCCCCGACGGGGCAGGTGGCGCAGTAGAAAGCCTTCCGGAAGCCAAACCTGCACGACGACAGACAGAAAAATGCCCAAGAACACAAACGGTAGTGACTCGATAAGTACGCTGACCGCGAGTGTGACGAAGTCCTTCGCGGAGTCCGACATCCCTGCTGCCAAAGACTGGGGTGCCGACATGCGAAGTACAGCAAGAAGAGCTACTACGGCGAGCCCCAGGAGCAAGCCCTTCAGCCTGCGACGTCGATCCCCGAATCTTTCACTACCCCGTTGAACAGCTGTGCTTGGACCCGCCGGACCCCGATCGGTCAACAGCACGGACTCTTCTGGATGATTACCGATAGTTCTACTCATTTCATCCGCAAAGCGCCTGTCCTGAATCGACCGACGTTAGTCAGGATTCTGACCCCATACTCAATTAGGTGCAGAGTCAGCCTCTCACAAAGTATCGTGCCAACCGATCGCGGGAGACCACGTAGCGAAATGACGTTCTTTCGGCAATGCGACTTGGGCGCATTGAGCTAAGTGCCGCGCTGCTTTGGAGCAGGTATCCGTGTCTTGTATGCCATGTTATTTGACGCCCATTGGTCATGAGACGCCGCCAATTGATTGCACCGGGTCGATGTGTTCGTCCAAAAAGGGTGACTGTCCCTGGGCGTTTTGCGAACGATCGATACCGAATGCCACAAGACACAAGACACAAGACCTTAGCGTGGGACATTCGACCGATTCAAAGTGCACCCCACTAGACCGTCCCGCTCCAGGCTGCGGGCACGAGCGTCCACAGAATTTCGGCAATTGAGGGGCCCGTGTTGCGCCAGCTGTGCAGCTCGTGCCCTGAAAAAGTCAGGGTGTCGCCAGCCGATAGGCTCACAGTCTTGTCGGAGAAGCGCACATCCACTTTCCCGTTTATAACGTGCACCACCTCGACGTCGCAGTTGATTGTGTAGAGCTCGTCGCCACCGTCCGCCCCCGGCTGCAGGGTAGAGCGCAGCACCTGCACGTGCGATTGCCCGCGCGGAGTGATCATGCGCTCAACGGCACCGCGACCGCCCATGTTGATCAGCGGTGCGTCCGCCAACGTCACCACCTCCGTCTCAGCCCCTTCAAAAAGCGAACCGATCGGCAAAGATAGCACCTGGCATATTGTGACCAGCGTGGCGACGCTGGGCGAGGTCTCGTCCCGTTCCACCCGGCTGATGAACCCTTTGGTGAGGTTCGTGGCAGACGCGAGCTGTTCGATGGTGAGCCTCTGGGCCTGCCGGCTCGCCCGGAGACGCGCACCGACGCGAACGCGATCTTCGGACGGAGTCGGGTGCACAGGTCTCATGTCACTCCTTGCGATTCACGCCAGTGGGACTTATATCTTGACAGGCAGCAGGTATGCCTTCAGAATCGGATCCAATAAAAGTTCTCTAATAGACACATATTGTTGCATATTGGTACTACATATACCGCGTCACGAAAGCAAGGAAGTGACCATGGTCGAGAATGAGCAACCTGTCGGGCCGGACGACGCGAGTCTGGCGCCCCGGTTCGCCGGTATCGCCTGCGTCCCACGTGGCGTACGAAATCATCTCTGCCATGAGCCCCACCAAATAAGTCAACCCGCTCAACTAAGAGGACAAAGATGTCTAGCGCAACCACAACAGTTACGACTCGCGATAGCGTGATCGAGCAACGCTCCATCGACTACGTGCCCCGCTCCGAGCGGCACGGGAAGGTGTGGCACCAGGGACCGTTCTGGTTCACTGGCAACTTTGTTCTGCCCACTATGGTGACGGGGTTCATCGGGCCGGTGATGGGTTTGAGCACCGGTTGGAGCATCCTGGCCGTTGTACTGGGCGCCACATTCGGAACCTTCTTCATGGCCTTCCACGCAAACCAAGGGCCACGAATGGGCCTCCCACAGATGATCCAATCCCGCGCTCAGTTCGGTAGCCGTGGCGCGATCGTTCCTTTTACTGCGACGGTCTTCGTCTACATCGGCTTCATGGTGTTTGACACGATTCTCGCGACGGAGGGTCTTCAGCTCATCCTGCCGGGTGAAAAGATCGTCTGGTATCCGATTCTGATCGCGGTATCAATCGTCATCGCCGTTGTCGGGCACGACCTGTTGCACTTCGTGCAGCGGTGGCTGACCTACCTGTTGGTGATCGTGTTTGCCATCCTCACCGTCCTCGCTATCGTGCATTTCAGCGGTGTCGGTGATACGGCAGCTTCCGCCAGCACGGCGGGTTGGGACGGCACAGCATTCCTCGTACAGTTCTCCCTGGCCGCCGGCTACAACATTAGTTATGCCGTGTACGTCTCGGACTACACTCGTTATCTGCCCGAGGAAGTGTCGGCGCCCAAGCTGATCTCCTGGGTGTACGTGGGGGCTGCCGGGTCGGCAATCTGGCTGATGTCGCTTGGCGCACTGCTCGCCAGCAATATTCCCAACGCGGATGCGATTGGCGCGATCAAGCAGATCGGTGATCTGCTGTTCCCGGGTTTCGGCACCTTTGCCGTGCTGGTCTCGACGGTTGCGCTGCTGTCGATCATGGGGGTCAACGCTTACGGTGCGATGCTCACCGGGGCGAGCGCCGTTGACGGCTTCCGGCAGGTTCGCCCTACCGTGAAACTGCGCATTATCGGCTTGGTCATCGTCGGGCTGGCAACGCTGGCGATCGCCTTGCTGATCCCGGACGACTATTTGGGCAGCTTTAGCGACTTCGTGATCATGATGCTGTACTTCCTGGTGCCGTGGACTGCGGTCAACCTGGTGGACTTCTATCTCGTGCGACACGGCGAATACGCGATCACCGAGATTTTTAAGCCGAAGGGCATATACGGGCGCTGGGCATGGCGCGGAGTCACCGCCTACCTGATCGGTTTCGCCGCAATGATTCCGTTCTTCTCCACCACCTTTTACGTCGGGCCAGTCGCCCAGACGCTCGGGGGCGCAGACATATCATTTGTGGTCGGATTAGTCGTTTCCGGTGTTCTCTACCTGCTCTTTTCGCGCAGCATCGACCGCACGGCAGAAGCGGAAGCACGCAGGGAAAGCGAACTGGAACTCAAAGAACCTGTCGAGTAAAGGCATTTGATTATGAGTGAAACAAAAATCGTGGTCGCCTGCTGCCAGCTCTCGCTGGCGGTGGGCGACGCCGACGGTAACCGCGCCAAGGTCCGGTCGGCAATCTCCGACGCGGCGCGCGCCGGCGCGCGCGTGGTGGTACTCCCTGAGCTCGCGAACACCGGATATATGTTCGCAGACATCGATGAGTTGCGCGCGGCAGCCGAACCATTAAACGGCCCGACCATCACGGAGTGGGCGAATCTGGCAGCCCAATACGGGCTCATCATTGTGGGAGGATTCGCGGAATCAGGCGACGGCGACCTGGTCTACAACTCGGCGGTACTGATCGACGAATCTGGTGTGCGCACGCGATACCGTAAGGCACACCTCTGGAATCGGGAGAAGGACAACCTGTTCACCCCCGGCTCCGACCTGCCTCCGGTGGTGGACACGGCGGTGGGCCGCATCGGCGTCATGATCTGTTACGACCTCGAGTTCCCGGAGTGGATTCGCATGGTCGCCCTCGACGGCGCAGAGTTACTCTGCGCTCCGGTCAACTGGCCGCTGTACCCGGCTCCCGACGGGGAGCGGCCCACCGAAATCGTGAAAATTCAGGCTGGGGCAACGGTCAACCGCATGTTTATCGCGGCTGCAGCCCGAGTAGGCCAGGAGCGCGGCCAGGCCTGGCTCGGCGGCAGCGTGATCGTGGACGCGGATGGTTTCCCGCTCACCGAGATACAGCTGGACACAGAGACCATAGTGCTGGCAACAATCAACCTGGCGGACGCCCGCGATAAGGCGATCAGCGAACGGAACAACGTCCAGACCGACCGACGCCCCGAGCTGTACTCCCGGATTGGAAAACCTCTCGAGGTCTCTCCATAGCTCGCCCGCGACGACGGTAGCGATCGTGCAGCATCCGCTGGCTGTTCTCGACCTGGTGGAATCTCTGCGACGGGCATCGCAGTATGTAGCCGATGCCGCCGCCCGCGGTGCGCAACGCATCATATTTCCTGAAACCTTCGTTTAACGTCACCGCGACGAGCGATCCGCTCGTGTGGCAGGTCGAGGAGCGGTTCGAGCACGCAGCCGCCTTTGAAACTCATCAGGAACGTGTCGCCAGCAGCGAGTGGGGTCAAACTACCTCAGGCATCGAACGCCGTTACTCCGTGACCGGACTCTAGCCCTTCACCCGTGTCAGCAACTTATCCTGCACCGGGAACCCGACTTGTCCCGGTCAGCGTTCCCCTTTGCGGAGCAGACGCGCGAGCATTCCGCGATAGTCCTAGTGGCCGAAGCAGGGAGCCAAGGAAATGAAAAACTCGGGACTGCCGAGACGAAGGATCGACTCTAAAATCGACCATCTGACTTGACTTGTTGATAGTACTCATCGTCAATTAGTTCCCGTCAGCGACAGAGCGCCTGGCCCCATGAGTTCTCCCGTGTGGACTGGCCGACCAGATGCTGCGAGCAGCAACGCAAGTGCGGTGCCGTGTACCTCTTTGCCGACACCTTCGTCGAAGACCGTATCTGTTGCGATGAGGCGTAGCCCCTCAAGGCGTTCCTTGCCTCCACCGAGTTTGACGCTGGTCTTCGCTTGGTATCGAAGTGCAGTAGCCACCTCGGCGACCGGATACTCATGGTCGATGCCGAGAGGGCGTCGGATGTCCTCTCCGTGCACGAATACCTCAACCAACCGAGTGACTAAGGGTGCAGGTGCACTCGTTGTGCGGCTGCGGACACCCTGGAAGTTTGCCAGTGTCTGGGTTGGATCGGTGGACCGCTCCCGTGCAATCCCCGCGGCGTTGATTCGATCGAAGTCGAAGCCAGCGGCAATCATCCTGCTGACAAACCCGATACGAGTGGTCTTGGCGTCATAGACGAGGTGAGCCAGAACGGCATGGATATCCCACCCGGGGCACAAGGATGGCATTGTCCACTGCTGTGTGTTCAATGCCGTCAGATCTTGAATCAGTGCGTCACGTTCCTTGTGTACTACTGCCCACATCTCATTCATAGAGCTTCCTCGGTCGGTTCTACGAGTCTCGTAGTTATTCAAACGACCCTGCCGGGTCGGCCTCAGTGGGACGGTGCTCGCAACCCAATGGCGGATTCAACCGGTCGTCGCAGCGATGGGCTTTTCTGGCTCTGACAATAGTCGTTGCACGGCTTGAGCGGGTGTGCCGTCGCCCAGTGTTTTACGGGGTCGATTGTTGAGTTCGAAAGCGACTTCCCGTAGCCGCTCGGGCGAAAAAACGGATAAGTCGGTGCCTGTGGGGAAATACTGGCGTAGCAGCCCGTTGGTGTTCTCATTAGTGCCCCATTGCCACGGCGTATGCGGACCACAGAAGTAGATAGCCATTGTGGTGGCCATCGTGATCTGCCGGTGCTGGGCCAGCTCGGTTCCCTGATCCCACGCCAGAGTCATAGCCAAGTGCTCAGGGAGGGTCTTGACGGCGGCCGACAGCCCATCGCTGCAGTCCGTGTCGAGCCTTGAGTGATCAACACCCAAAACCGCGCCTGTTTCTCCACCAGCTCATACTTCGACCACACGTACAACACCTCACAAAAAAATCGAGTGGTGCGACGACCAGTTGAATCCGCCTTCCGCATACGGTGACGGGGAAAAAACTAACCGCGATGTGTTCGAGGGTCCGCGCGGATTACGCGGTCGATATCAGCGTCAATGGCTGCCCTAGGATCAGGGAATGATTCCACCCGACAACGCCACACATTCTGCGCGGCAGCCGGGTCGTGTGGGATCTCCTGCATTCAAGTTCGTGCGAGATCTCGTTGTCATCGTTGTTGTGGCGATCCTGATCTCAGTCCTTCTAAAGACGTTTGTCGTTCGTTCGTTCTACATCCCCTCTTCTTCGATGGAGAGCACGCTCCAAGTCAATGATCGAATCATCGTAAATGAGCTCGTTCCCAATCTGATGCCGATTGAACACGGTGACGTCGTCGTCTTCACCGACCCGGGAAACTGGTTACCACCGCAGCAACCCGCCCCGCTGAATCTTCTGGCCGCAGTGGATGCCGCGCTGACCGCCGGGGGACTGAGTACAGGCGACAGTAACAACCACCTCATCAAAAGAGTCATCGGCATTCCCGGGGACACCGTGGTCTGCTGCACGACGGCCGGGCAGCTCAGCATCAACGATGCGATTGGTCCGCCGTCAGAATCTAGACTGCGCGCGTGACATCGGCCGTGTGCGGCGCGCGCCGTATCCGATGAGAGACCACTGCGGCGATGAGCAGCATGACTGCAGCCGCCGCCGTCGAGGAAGCGACGATCGTTTCGGTGAAAGGGGTCATGTCATGGGATTGGTAGCCGACGATCTCGGGCGCGATCGTGAAGTTGGCGAGCATAAGTCCCGGCAGGGTAGACCCGAGCAGCATCACGCACGCGACGGATGCCGGCCACGACTTGCGCACAAAGCGCACCCCGAGGACGATCAGGCCGACGAAACCGACCGCACTCAACAGCAGCTGCACGGGCAGGTACTGCAGCGGGGTTGGCATGCCAATCACACCGGAGACGAGTGCATGAGCTCCGGTGAGGGCGAAGGACGTGGCAGTAACGCTAGCGAGCATGCGGGTGGCACGGTCGCCGTGAGGCCCGGCGCCACGAGCCAGCGCCAGAATTCCGAGTGCAAGGAGAAGGAGACCGACGCCGAAGACTTGCGCGGTGGTACCGAGATTTTCCCACGGGTCTGCGGGGTAGTAGTAGTCGAAGAGGTGATCTTCGATGGTGCCGTCGGTGCGCGCACCGGCGAAGGACACCCATCGCTCCAGCGACGCAACGATGTGCAGCACTGCCGAGGCGAGAAAAAGCCCGGCAGTGAGAAGTAACCAGCCGAAGGCTGGCACTCGGGAAGCGAAATGGTCAGGCGTCGTGCGAACATCAGGACCTGCAATGGCTGCCATGGGGTCAGCTTACCGAGACCCTACCTGTCGAGACGAGTAACACCAGATGAACGTCATCGCCAAACCTGGCCAGACCTGGCCGCCCAACCGAGTTCCCATCTGCCTGCACGATGTGTGCTTCATGGTGCCATCGGCGTTTTACTCGCCTATTTGCCCAAAAGATGCATGGTGCTTCCGGCCCCTACGCCTCGTCATCGCTGACCTGATACGCAACGTCGTTACGGCTACGCCTAATGCGACCGCGATTGCCCGCGGAAAGTGTGCAGCAGCACCCAGTGACGTCAGGGCGTTCACGAGCAGATCATGCTTGCGATGTTCTATGCAATGACACCCCAATGCGTTAGCTGCACCGACCAAACAAACGACGCTCACGCCAGCGGATCACGTCCTCGGCTGGCCTGTGGAGTTATCCGACAGCGAGGAGGTACATTTCACGGCTAATCCAGCTGTCCCGGGCTGGCGTGCGCGGCTCCCCCGGCGACGTCTCGGCCGAATTGGGCCAACAGCGCAATGGTGACGTCAGCGGAGACCCTGGACTCGGCGGCGAGATTGTCGAGCGCGGTGCCCTCGGGCAAGAGTTCGGCGAAGAAATTGCGTCGACGCGCTGCCCGGCTGCGGGTACTGATGCGGTCGAACGGCACCGATGCGGAGAGGGTCATGTTGCCGAGCCCAAAAGTCTCGGTGGCATGCCTTGCCGTGACGAAATCAAAAGTGCGACGGTCCGGGCCGACCAGATGCCCGACCAGCTCGCCGGAGAGTTTCACGCGCAAGTCACCCACGGGGCTCGTCCAAACTGTCGTCGCGGGGCTCGTCGACGACGTCATCGACCTCCATGTACATTCGGATACCGGTCTCCCGCATGATCGCGAAGATGCGCTCGAGCACGATGGTGTTCTTGCCCGATTCCAAACCCCAGATGTACTTCTGATCTGTCTCCAGTCTCTCGGCGAGGTCGCGCTGCGTCAGACCGCGCACGAGGCGGCCCTGCTGCAGTATTCGGCCACGACCCTCGCGGCCCTTCACTACTCCTCGTGCTGCCATGACGTTCTCCTAGCGACGGTCATATTGCCTTCAGTCAAATTGATGGTGCTATCGCCGTCAAAGCGGGCGATGGTCATGTGCCCGTCAACATATCGGCCGAGGTGGTCTAACCCGATCCCTGGCCGGGCTCTCGCCATGGCGCTTAACGAGAGTCCTGATCGACGCTGAACAGAATGACGCCCAATCCGCATTGACTGGGGCACACGACTGCGATGGAGAGCTTTTCGGTGTGCCGATCATCGCCCAATCTTTGTGCGTCCCGTTACATTGGGTGGCAGCAGTGATTGAAGGGACCGGATTCCAGGATGGATGTCATCGGCACGATCCTCTGGCCCGTGAAATGGATCGTGGAGCTGCTACTGGTCGGTTGGCACTGGTTACTCTCATATTTCGGTCTCGAACCGGCCGCCGGCATCACGTGGGTACTGTCGATCATCGGCCTCGTACTTGTGGTGCGCGCCGCTCTCATTCCTCTCGTCGCGCGGCAGATTAGGGGCCAGCGCAAGATGCTGCAGATTGCGCCGGAGTTGAAAGCGATCCAAGACCGGTACAAGGGCAAGAATGACCAACTCTCCCGCGAGGCCATGTCTCGCGAGACCATGGCCCTTTATGCAGCTGCCGGAACGAACCCGCTGACTTCCTGTCTTCCGCTCATGCTTCAAGCGCCCGTCTTCCTCGCACTATTCTCAGTCCTCAACGACGCCCAGCAGGGAAAGGTCGGCATCGGCCTGCTCAATGAGACCCTCGCCGTGCAGTTCGGCAGGGCACAGCTCTTCGGCGCCGCCGCTCTGCACGACTCCTTCGCCTCACAATGGTCATTGATGACGGCTGTCCGGCCATTCGAGCCATCCGTCTTGTGGATCGCCGCGACGATGGTCGCGCTCATGACGGCGTCACAACTCATCACACAACAGCAGATTACCTCGAAGAACCTGTCGCCGGAGAATAGGGCGTCTCCACCGTTTCGCCAGCAGCGGATCTTGACGTATCTGCTGCCCGTTATCTTTGTCCTCTCCGGAGTGGCCTTTCCCCTCGGTGTCTTGTTCTATTTCCTCACCTCTAACCTCTGGTCCTTGGTCCAGCATGTCATCGTCATACGGAGCATGCCACCGGCTGGCGCAGGACCGCCCACGTAGTCGCCTTTCAGCCGCGCTGCCAGGTGACGGAGGAACGAGCCAAGCTCGCTCGACGTCCCCTACCAGCGCCTACGCCAGCTAGAGGAAGGACAACGCGCTGACACGGACCCGAAAACCGGCTTCAGCGCATGGCTCGACGACAGACCCCGACAACCGAATCCAGTCCCAAAAATCGATTGACAACAATCGAAGCATCCACCCAGGGTGACGTGATTAAATGCGCCGATCGCTGGTGACCTGCGGTCGGAACTTACTGTGATTTGCGAGGGCGTAAGGTGTGGTCGTGAATATACCGCGGGCTTCGGCCGGGAGTCTCAAAGCCTGGCTCCTACAAGAAAGTGGAGACCGGCAGGGCGTTCGGGTGGGCCCGCACGCGGCCACGGCTGACAAGACTCATTCATGGTGGCGTGTCATGTGCCTGACCGGTGTCGACTATTTCTCCACGTTGGGTTATCAGCCGGCGATCGCGGCTCTAGCCGCGGGTCTACTCTCGCCCATCGCCACCATCGTGCTGGTCGCCCTCACCCTGTTCGGCGCGTTGCCGGTGTATCGGCGGGTGGCTGCTGAAAGCTTCCGCGGATCCGGCTCCATCCATATGCTGGAGAAACTGCTGCCGTGGTGGTCCGGCAAGATTTTCGTACTGGTTCTGCTCGGATTCGCTGCGACGGACTTCATGATCACCATCACCCTGTCGGCGGCCGACGCCACGGCCCACGCAATTGAGAATCCGTTTACACCGCCCTGGCTGCACGGCCAGGAGGTACCCGTCACATTGCTCGTGATCGCGCTGTTGGGGATTGTCTTCCTCCGCGGTTTCAAGGACGCCATCGGCATCGCCGTCGTCCTCGTCGTGGTGTATCTGCTGCTCAACGCGGTCGTTATCCTGGTCGCAATCGCGCATGTGGCCACGAATAATGTCCTGATTACGGATTGGTGGGCGGCGCTGACCGTGCAGCATGGAAATCCGCTCGTCATGGTGGGAATCGCGCTGCTGGTGTTTCCCAAACTGGCCCTGGGCCTGTCCGGATTCGAGACCGGGGTGGCTGTGATGCCGCAGATCAAAGGCAGCCCGACCGACACTGACGATGATCCGGCGGGCCGCATCCGCGGCACGAAGCGGCTCCTCACCACGGCGGCACTCATCATGAGCGGTTTCCTGATCACGTCCAGCATCGTCACCACACTTCTGATCCCGCAGGCTGACTTTCAGCCCGGCGGGCCGGCCAATGGTCGCGCTCTGGCGTACCTCGCCCACGAATTCCTCGGGCCACTTTTTGGATCCGTATACGACGTCAGCACCATCTGTATCCTCTGGTTCGCGGGGGCGTCGGCCATGGCCGGCCTGCTCAACCTCGTGCCTCGATATCTTCCGCGGTATGGAATGGCCCCGCAATGGGCCCGTGCCACACGTCCTCTCGTGCTGGTGTTCGTCGGGATCGGTTTCGTGATCACGATTGCCTTTCAGGCCAGCGTCGACGCTCAGGGTGGCGCGTACGCAACGGGCGTTCTCGTGCTGATGACGTCCGCCTCGGTCGCCGTCACCCTCTCGGCCCGGAGTAAAAGGCAGCGCTGGCCGACCATCGGTTTCGGTGCCATCGCGGCAATCATGGCATACACGACCGTCGCGAACGTCGTCGAACGCCCTGACGGGGTACGTATCGCAGCGCTCTTCATCCTCGGCATCATGGTGACCTCCCTCGTCTCGCGCGTACGTCGGTCCTTCGAGCTCCGAGCTACGTCCATCGTTCTAGATCCGTCTGCTCTCGATTTCGTGACCAGTGACGCCGAGGACTACGACGTCATCCGTCTCATCTCCCATGAACCTGACGAAGACACCGAAGTCGAGTACCGCAACAAGAGCCGCGATGAACACCGATTCGGCAACATCCCGGGCAACTCACCCATCATCTTCCTGGAGGTGTTGCCCTCCGACTCGTCGGACTTCGAAGAAGACCTCCTCGTACGCGGCGTGGTGAAACACGGGTACCGGGTCCTCCAAGTGACCAGCGGTAACGTGCCCAACACGATCGCAGCTGTACTGCTGGAGATCCGCGACCAGACCGGGACCATCCCGGAGATCTACTTCGAATGGACCCAGGACAACCCCATTTCCAACATGTTCAAATTCCTCATCACCGGCCATGGCGAGATCGCCCCGGTAACCCGCGAGGTCCTGCGCAAATCGGAACCCAAGGCAAAACGCCGCCCCCATGTGCACGTCAGCTGACCAAGCCAATGCAAACCCAACACCAAACGCCAACGCGCCACCTGCGGCCGCTCGGCGGAACGCAGCTGCAGCTCCTCCTGGCTGAACGCGACCAGCCCGCTGATCTATTTCTACGAACAAGATGTATCTAGAACAAACGCCCGCTCAATAATGAATCCCGATATCAATTCCAGCGGCTAACACCCTATGACACTGCCAAACCACTGGTCCTTCAACGGCCGCTAAACGGCCCAAGCACGGTACAAAAATCTGACCTCAACACTCGATAGGCCCACTGAAAGCACCTAAATCAGCAGGTAATTTAAACGGCACGCGACGGCCCCACATCGCACCCTTCAGAAACGGTCCAATGTCCACCATCTTCGATCGGGTCGACGTCCGCCTGGTTGGGGCGATCACACCTACCGCTACCTACAAGCGCTACTCGCCAAGCCAGACACGTTTGGTCTTATTTGATGCGCGCGGGTCTAATCGGACTCACAGTTTTTCTTGGTTGGCATGCGGCGCGGACGAAGCAACGGGTTTCCATTCTCGACGGAGAAGACGGCCGCCCATCCACATGAAACCTCGCTGCGTTCGGCTGCATTTCTGCCTCTTCACTCAGCGCCGTTGCCCCTCTTCTCCAGAACGCAGGTCACTGACGTGGAAGCAATAACGCCCCCACCCGTTTCCCCAACGCCTAACGGGGAGATGCGTGGAAAAACTGAACTTTCCCGTCGGGACCTCATCCGCAGAGTTGTCGGTATTGCGCTCATCACGGCGGTCGGTATGCCGACAATGTCGTCTTCTCTTGCCGGACCGTCCGGCAAGCTGGGAACGCCGTTGCTGGCTGCTCGGCCTTTTTACGTGGCTCACCGCGGTGGGTCGGCCGACTGGCCCGAAATGTCCCTGTACGCCTACGCGCAGTCCGTCGCCCGAAACGTCGACGCACTCGAAATCTCGCTGGCTCGAACATCCGACGGTGTGTGGTTCGGTCTTCATGACAAGACCCTCGACCGCACGTCGGGCACGCGGGGTTTCACCGCCTCCGCCCATACCTGGGCGGAGGCGCAACGATACAAGATCTCCGGGGCAAACACGCCTGACCCTACCCAGGCGGCCCAACCCTACATCTCGTTCGATCAACTCGTGAAAGCGTATGGAACAACGCACTCGATCTTCGTTGACCCGAAATGGGTGCCATCGAAGTTCTATCCAGAGCTCCTGAATATTATGGATGCGTCGGTCACCAATTCAACGCAGACCTTCATCGCCAAGGCTCACTGTACAAGCGTCGCGTGGGCGACCGCCGCACACAATCGCGGGTACCAGACCTGGGGGTATTACTACGGCACCAACGTTGATTCACACCTCACCCCCCTGGCTACGACACAAGGGTACTGGGACCTTCTCGGGATGGACTACGGCGGCTCAATTTCGGCGTGGACCGACGCCGCCTCGTACGGAAAACCGATCATCGGCCACGTCATCCCGAACAAAACCGCTGCCGCAACGGCGGTCTCCAAGGGTGCGGCTGGGCTCATACTTTCCGGAGTCGCCGAAGTCCTGGCCGAGAAAAAGTCGACTGAAGAAAGAGCTACCAACCACTATGGAGGTTGATCAATTGGGATAATTGGTCGAAGATACGGCAACTGTTTCAATGGGCCAGTACTCAAACGGGAACATGGGCCGACTGGCGTTCCTGAGTAGCATGGTCGTCTGATTTCACGCAAGCGACCTGCGGAATCTACAAAGAAGAAGCAGCTGCCTGCCATGTTTCGTACTCGTCTGCAGTCTGAATACTCAGGCGGTGTCGCCGGCTCGTTGGATTGCCCGGTAAACCGTGGACCTCCCAGCACTGAAAAGTTCAGCGATTTGCGCGGTCGTGTGTTCGCCACGCGGGTAAACGCCGACTAGGTGCTTCTCCCGCGCCTGAGACAGTTTGGGCTGCTTGCCCCGCAACCGACCGGCCGATTCGGCAACCTGCACATCCCCTCGCGAGTACGTGCGCGGATCAGGTCGGCCTCGAATTCAGCGACCATCGCGAGCACATTGAAGAGGAGCCTTCCGACGCTGGCTTGAGCAGCGAATGTTTTGCTTCTCGATCGTGTCGAACAGGAGCCGCTCAGCCAGCTCGGCGGACTCCCTGGTCGCGACCATCCAGCCGACTATGTGCCGCGAGTAAATGTCGATAATCGTATACAAGTGAAAGTACGACCATTTGGCCGGACCTTTCAACTTCGAGATGTCCCACGACCACGTCATATTGGGTCCCGTCGCGATCAGTTCGGGCTTGACCCTCGCCGGGTGCTCGGCCCGGGAACGACGGTCACCGGTCTCGCCGTGGGCGCGAAGCAGACGATACATCGTCGCTACCGAGCAGAGGTAGGTGCCCTCGTCGAGGAGGATCGCCTGGATCTCCGCCGGCGCCTTGTCCACGAACCGGGTCGACCGCAGCACGTCCAGAACAGCAGCGCACTCCAGCTCCGTCAGCGCCCGCAGCTGCTTCACAGCCTGTGGCCGGGGCCGCGGCGATGACGGCGGCCGTGGCGACCGCGGGTGTTGGCGGTAGTGCGTCGCCCTCGACCTGCCCACCGCCAAGCACGCATCCCGCGTGCCCACGAGAGGGACGAGTTCGGTGATGGTGGCGTCGATCATTTCTCGGTGTTCTGCTCGCTGCTGTTGGTCGAGAGTTGATCCAACAGAGCCGAGAGTTTTCCCTGGATCGCGATCACCTGCTGTGCGATATCCAACTCGCCCGACAGCCGGAGATTCTCTTTCCGCAGCCGAGCCGCGTCCTTCTCCGACGTACTGGCCTGAGGCGCTCCCGCGGGCCGCGCCAAAGCAGCCAGCACCCCCTTGTCTCGCTGGTCACGCCACGAGCTGACTAAAGAGGTATAGAGCTTTTCCCGGCGGAGCAGCGCGCCGCGGCCCTGCCGATCGAGGCTGTCGTACTCGGTCAGAATGTCGCGTTTGTACTTGGCGGTGTAGGTTCGCCGCCGTGCACGCTCGGGAACCTGGGATCGGGAACATCTTCCATCACTACAGCCTGCCCGGTCGAGCTGGATTCTGTCATTACAGCATTCGTCAAGGGAACTCCTTCCCCGCCTTCTACGACACTATTCGAGACGATCCCGGTGCCTTATCCAAGGTTGACAGAGAGGGCAAAGGCGGCCGTCATTTTGACTGACGCGACTTACCACGATCCGGGCCGGGTGGACGCGAGCACGTTGGCCTCTGTAGCCAAGCGAGCCCTGGAAATTGACCCGGTGAACGTGTACCCGATTGTGTCCTCGGGCGCTGCTTCTTTCTACACGGAATCGGCCGAGGCAACGACCGGTCAGGTCATCGTCAACGATGGGGATACCAGCGCCGCCTTGATGTCCGCACTGACTAAGTTGCAGACCCGGTCTGTGGTCCTGCTTCCACATCCGGACTACTACGCCCAACCTGGTCAAGAGATCACCTTCAATGCGTCGGCCTCCTACTCTCCCGGGTCGACGTTGGTGAAGTACGACTGGGATTACAACGGCGACGGCACGTTCGATGAGGCAACGACGAACCCTATCGCCAAGCACACCTACTCGGAAGTAGCGGAAGGTCTTATGCAGGTCCGTGTGACCGATGCGAACGGTGCGGCCTCGAACGCGTCCGCGTTCGTCCATATCGGCACCGGCCCGGATGCGGGACGGCCAGCTGCACCAACAAATGTGACGGCTGTGCCCGCTTCGAGCGCAGACGGGGTCAGCACTGTGCAGGTCTCCTGGGAGTCCTCCGACCCCGCGGTCTATCGATGGGGCCTGACTGTGGATGGCATTCCCGCCGGAATGGTCGAGGGGGCGTCAGACACGGTTTCAATTACGGATGTTCACCGCGAGACGGACGTGGAGATCGGCGTCGTTGGTTTTACGAAGGACGGGTTGATCGGCATGGCAAGCACCGTAATCCTGCCAACTGAAGGTCGGTACGCATTTACCGGGTTCACGCAGCCCGTCGACCCCCTTCCGACGGTGAACGCCGTAGCTGCGGGCCGGGCGGTTCCGATCAAGTTCGGGCTCGGGGCCGACTTCGGGCTGGGAATACTCTCGGCAGGCTCACCGTCCTCCGTCCGCGCGGGATGCGACACCACCGCGGTGCTGGACGAAGTGGAGTCGAGCGTTACGGCCGGCTCCAGCAGCCTCACCTACAGTGTGGGAAACGGAATTTATACCTATGTGTGGAAGACCGATAAAACCTGGGCAGGGACCTGCAGGATGTTCCAATTGACGCTCGATAATGGGTCACTGCACGAAGCGAAGTTTAACTTCGGCACGCAAGTCCACAGAGAAAGCCCTGGATCCGAGCGGGTTCAGGGTTTTCTGGTGCCAGCTCACGAAATGGGATACGAAGAAGCAAACCTCGCAATAACGCACAACCGGTGGAGGCGCCTCGTGCCACTCGTCGCTGTCGCTGTTACCGATTTCAACGTCTGTGCCCGCGCGTGACGACCACTGATTTAGCTGCGGGCTCAGCCTGGCGATGATCTGATCGCACTGCCTGTTCTCCGCGAGGTTCAACGCCGTGGGGACTGGGCAAACGAGCAGTGCCCTAAGAGACGATGATGGCGATCGGGGCAGAACTTCTCAGCGGCGTGACCGCGATGATAGGGCCGTGACGACAAAGAGGTCGCTCAAGAAGAACGCCGACATGACTATGACCAGTCCGTCAAGGAGCGGCGCGGCGCGGACACAACCTAGGGACGGTTCACTCCGCCTCTTCTGTCGGTGCGCAGAGGCAGCTAGCCTAGAAAGAAAGCGTTCTTCGCACCGGCGCCGGGCCCGGCGCCGCCGATGCACGTTGGAGGACAGATCATGTTGCACACATCCGCCACGTCCACAACGATTGCGCAAACGATTTTCCGAGTAGCGCTCGGGTCGGTGCTCGTCGCGCACGGTTCCCAGAAGCTTTTCGGTTGGTTCGGCGGCGGCGGCATTGCGGGGACAACCACGGCCATGAACGCGATGGGGTTCCGCCCCGCGAAGCAGAGTGCCGTGATGGCGGGAATCGGTGAAGCGGGCGCGGGCGCCGCCCTCGCCCTCGGGCTGGCGACGCCGGCTGCCGGCGCAGGGGCGGCGATCACGATGGGCGTCGCCGCGAGTGTAAACACCCCGAATGGTTTCTTTGCAAGCGAGGGTGGTCTCGAATACCCGGCCTTGCTGGGCGTCGCTGCCGCGGCATTCGCGATGTCCGGTGCCGGACCGATCTCGCTCGATGGAGTGACCGAGCGCCGTCTTGATCAGCCCTGGATGCGCGCTGTCGCGTTGATCGTCATTCCCATGGTGATCGGTATGCAAATCTATCGTCGCCGAAAAACGCTGGCAACGGTTGACGCCGCAAGTGACACCGAAAGCGGCCCCCAGACCGTGGCGAGCACCCCGGCGACCGAGTCCAGCAACCCGGGCACCAGACTGTAGTACGACCATGTTCCGCGCTTGCCCCGGACGGCACTTGGTGGGCCCGCGTCTGGAGCTCTTCAGGCGAGGTCATGTACGAGGCGCCGACCAATTGGAACGGGGAAAGAGGGTTCTACAACAACAACTTGATTTCGTGGTCGCGCACATCCCGCCCAGGTATGCCTACAAGGGCTCAGCGAGCTGGGAGGAGCTCGACGACGGTTCCTGCAGCACCGTCGTCCTGCATCGACTACTCCCGGGCTGCAGCTGAGGATGCTCCTCCCGCAAGACGGGGGACTTGTAAAAATATCCGACGCGAGTGCGATCTCTCGCCAGAGATGGCCCTGTCGTCGCTGCAGAATTGCCCGGTTCACAGCTAAGCCGTTGATCTCGCATGTGAGGTGTCTCTCCACGGGAGAAAACCTTTATTTTGGTGCGTACACGGCAACTGATACAAACCGACCCTTGTATTTCCGGGTTACGCGGAATCTCAAACTGGCGTCTTGCGAACGACCGTTACCTAACACCGCACACCCTCAGCGTCGGATATTCGACGGATTCATAAACTGCCCCTTCATGCTCGGCAGGCGTGGACCGAGGTGGCTTGTTTCCTCGTGCGCAGCACGCCGATGATCGTGGGAATCACAAACGTCACGATCGCGAGCAGCGCGACGATTGCGTAGAGAACGCGCGAGGCTAGCAGCCATACATTTGGTAGATACGTGGCGATGCCCGCGAGCGTGATTTGAACGAGCACTGAAACAACGAACCAATTTTCGCGTCGTCGCCTCCTGGGGTCCCGAGATGACGGCGTCAGAACATTCCGCGATTAGGGTGCCTGCAGTGAGTGACCCAGGTGCGCACATTTCGAATAAACGTCGTCAGTGTTTTTGCACTCAACAATGCCCGTCTTATGATCGCCCGACCTGCAACTGACTCAGACACCACGATGAACGATCTGCGGACACCTCATCGAAGAACGCATCGGCGAACATTGCAACTCGCTCAATTCCTTCACCATCCGAGTGGACAATTTCGTTTCATCATCACGCAGACCCGAGCCGCGCGCACAGCGCGGCGGGGTCAGAATGGCCAGAGTCTTCGGATTCGGGCGCGCAAATCCTGTCGTGTCATTTCGGATTTGCACGGCCCGTTAAAGATTGCGAAGTCCTTGAAGCGATGCGCGCCGGGGCGGGCGGCCACTGTGCGGGTGGCAGCGGTCACCGCTCGTAGTTGGTCGACGGTCATCGGGAGTGGCGCTTCGTGGGGATGGTAGGCGACGCCGCGTGCATAGTCGCGGCCCTCGCGGTTCGACATTTCGATATGTGCTCCCATGATCCGACTCACTGGGTGGAGCTTTGAGAAGGCGAGGAGCCGGTCGACGCTGTTCTGGAAGGCGGCGATGTCGTGCACATAGAGCCGGCCGGGGTAGACCGTGTCGCCGGTGAAGAGTAGCTCGGTGGTGGGGTCCCAGATCGCGATCGACGAGGCTTCGTGACCGGGGATAGCGAGGATCGCTAGCCGCCTCCCGCCGAGTTCGAAGTATGCCTCTCCAGCGGGCCAGTCGATGAGACCGAAGAACTCGGCGACGTCGCTCGGCGTGTGCCCAACGAGGACAGTTCGTGGTCTGTCTGCGAATTGCCCATCGGCGGCGATGTGGTCGCCATGGGAGTGACTGTGCGCAACCACTAGTTCGTAGTCATCGTGCGGATGCTGGGCAAGCCACTCATTGAACAGCCGGTCGATCAGCTGTCGGAGGGGGAAGAATGCAGGGTCGGACGTCGCTCCTGTGTCGAGCAGTATCGCACGAGCCTCGCCGAACATTAAGTAGAGGAAGGGTGCTTCGTAGTTGATGGCCATGCTCTGCCTAAGCACGATGGTGTTCTCATCAATCCAGTGGATCTGGATGAGCGGGTCGTTAGAGCGCCGGAACGGCGGTGCCCCGTGGTTCCACGTGACGTCGAGATCTGTCGGATTCGCTGGCACGGGTCAGGCCGGCTGGCCTGTGGCGCGCGATGGCTCCTGTGGCAACCGCGACAGTAACGTGATCAGCTCGTGTCGGACGCCGAAAGGGTATGCCTTGACTTCGGGGCGATAGGACCGCCCCATCCTGCTGGCCTCGCACATGTGAGCGGGCCCGAACCTGGCGTCGGGGCGGAACGTAACGCCCGGGTCGAATGCCGCGCCGAGCACGGCGATGTCTGCCTTTTCGTTCTCGGCGAGGCGAAGCAGGAACGCGAACGCGGCCAGGCCGGAGCACCGAGGGACTGTCGACGTGCCGACGGGACCGATGATCTCGTCGCGGACCGCCCGGAGAATGGCAGGTAGTGAGTGCTGGCCGTCATTGCTAGTCATGTTGGGGTGTGAGTGTCGACGTGTTCTTGTGCCATGGTGCTTGCTTCGCGGACGAGAGCCGCGTCGCGGCCGACTTTCGCTGCCGTGATGGCCCCGTCGTAGAGC
>NZ_SOFC01000025.1:0-108998 GCF_004402825.1 Cryobacterium sp. Hz9 | reverse complement strand
AACCCGTTCCACCCACAGCTGTGCCTGCAATCCCCACCCCGCCGAGGACCAGGGCGCTCCGGCGACTGAGATCGGGCACTACCGGCCCTCCTCGAGCACCCGCAACTGATCACGGAACTGCTCCGCAGTGAGCTCCCCCCGAGCGAATCGCTCCTCGAGAATCTGCCTGGCACTGACCGCACCAGCTTGCCTGGGAGCGGATCGCGTGCCATCGCTCCCGGACTTGTTCGACAGTAACCGAACAATGACATAAATGAGCACGGCGACGCCTGCCAGGGCCAGCAGTCCGAACCCCCAGGACCATCCCATACTTCCGTTACCCCACATCATCTGAGTTACTTCCTTCCGTTCACTGATCCGCAATGCCACCATATACCCCTAGCGGTATAAATTGTCGTCTTGTGAAAGCCGTGACTTGCAGCACTGGAAGAACTCGCTGGAGGCATTGACCTGAGGCTGTCGGCCTGCGTGCGGGTCTCCATGCCGGAACGAAAAACGAGCCGGAAACCCCGCAAAGCGACCGGTATCGGACCATACGCATCCCTACTGGCGCATAGCGTGGAAGGCTTGACAACCGCGGAAAACCGCGGAATTCTGCGCCAGGAGCTACAGGCCAGTGTCTACAGGCCAGGAATGAACAGCGCGACCGTTCGATCGAGGGACTCGGTCAGGGCCGATGCCAGGACCGCGTCGTCTTCGGTGTCGGTGGGCGGTACCGCGCTACTCGTACCGCAGCGACTCGATCGGGTTTTGCTTGGCCGCCCGCTGGGCCGGCAGCGTGCCGGAGAGAAAAGCGATCAGCATGACCAGACCGATGACGAAGGCCACGGATGCCGGCTCGAACAGCAGAATGTTCAACCCGGGCAACCCCGAGAGCAGTCCCTGTGACAGCACAGCACTCAGGGCCGAGCCGAGACCGATGGCCACACCGGCCCCGATGGCACTGCCGAGGAACCCGATGACGATGGCCTCGAGGCTGAACAGGGTGTACACCTTGCCGCCGCTCATACCCATGGCCTTCATCAGACCGATCTCCCTGGTACGTTCCTGCACGCTCATCAGCAGGGTGTTGATGATGCCGAACGCCGCGGCGATCAGGGCAATCACGGCGAAGGCGTTGAGCACGCCGACGATGCCGTTGATCACCGTCTGCACGGCCCCCAGCTGGTCCGCAATGGTGCTCGCGGTGTAGCCCTCGGCCGCGAGATCCGCCTTGAGCGCGGTGACGGCATCCGCTGACAGCGCGGTGTCGAAGTGAGCGACAGCCACACCGTAGCTCGTGACCGCGGTCTCGATGCCGCCGGACTGCGCATCGGCCAATTCGGCGATCAGTGCGTCGTTGGCCCCCGCGCCCGAAGCGAGCAGGCTCTCGAGTGAGACGCCGACGATGGTGGCATTCACGGTGTGCTTCTCGCCGAGAATATCGGTGATGCCGATCGAAACGGATGCCCCCACCGCGTCGTCCGCCGACGCGAACCCGAGCGGCTTCACAAAGGTGTCGGGCAGCACGAGCTGCGCCTCGGTGGCGCCGCCATCGAGCTGCGCGCCCGCCGTGAGGTCGGCCGTGGTGACGGCCGAGGTGGCGTTGATGCTGAACTCGTACTGCGATCCGGAGTCGTATTCGATGTAATCGGGCAGCACCGATCGGATCGGATCGACCGAGACGATGCCGGCGGTATCGCCGATCGTCGTGAGGTCGGCGGCCGTGAGCGCCTTGGTCGTGGTGCCGGGAGGCCCCTGCTGGCTGGGGACGGATGCCGAACTGCTCGCGTCGTACTGGACCGGGCCGTCTTCGGCAGTGGTTGCGTCGCTCGCCTGCGTGATGATGAACACGTCGGGGGAGCCCAGGGAGCCCACCTGGGCGTCGACGTACTGACTGACTCCGGCGCCGACGGCATTGGTGAGTGTGAGCGTGAAGGCGCCGACGAAGATGGCCAAAACGGTCAGGGTCGTGCGGAGCTTGCTGCGAAAGGTATTGGAGATCGCGGTGGCGACGAGGTCCTTGGTTCTCACGCTGTACCTCCGCCGATGACAAGTGCGTGGGCACCGGGGTTGTGTGTCTGGGCAGCGTGCGACACGACGAGTCCGTCGCGAATGTAGATCTGGCGGTCACAGCGGGCAGCGAGTTCCTCGTCGTGGGTGACGATGACGAGCGTGATGCCCTGGTTGCGATTGAGCTCGAACAGAATGTCTTCCACCACGGCGCCGGTGGCGGTGTCGAGGTTTCCGGTCGGTTCGTCGGCGAAGATCACCCGTGGCGCATTGACCAGGGCGCGACCGATCACGACACGCTGCTTCTGACCGCCCGAGAGGGTCGTGGCCTTGCTGTTGGCCTTGTCGGCCAGTTCGAGCTGTTCGAGAACTTCCATGCCGCGGCGGCGGCGCTCCTTGCCGCCAACGCCGGCGATCTTGAGCGGCAGAATGACATTTTCGAGCACACTCACGTTGGGAGTGAGAAAGAACTGCTGAAAAACGAAGCCGAACTCTTTATTGCGCAGCTCGTTGACCGCGCGCTTGGCGAGCGACTTGGCCTCTCTGCCGGCAACCTCGAGCGTTCCTCGGTCAGGCTCGTCGAGCAGCGCGAGCAGGTGCATGAGGGTCGATTTGCCTGACCCGCTCTTTCCAACGATGGCCACGGTCTCGCCGGGTGCGATCTGAACGGAGACGCCTTTCAGAGCGTCGAAACGGCTCGCACCCGACCCGTAGGATTTCTCCAGGCCCTGCGCATCAATTACCCACTCGGAGTCCATCGTGCTTCCCTCGGTTCTGTGCGACCCACATGGGCCACATGTGCAGTAACTGCACTCTAAATTGCAGTCGCCGCAAGTTGACTGATGGCGGGTCGTTTTCGAGCGGATGCGGCAGCCGGGTGGGTCTACAAGTCGAGGCTTTCACCCGGTTCCAGCGGGAAGAACTCACCGCCGCCCTGTTCGGTGACGCCTTGAATTCGCGCATTCGACAAGTCTTTTCCGGCGCGGGAGAGCAACATCTCGTGGGTAGTGAAGCTGCGCTTGGGCTTCACGGCCAGAACGTAGTCCATCGCCTCACTGAGTTTCATCCAGGGCGCTGCGGCCGGTACGGCGAGCGTGCCGACCTCGACCCCCTCGGGAATCGTGAAAGCGTCCCCGGCGTAGTACAACTCGTCATTGACCATCACCCCCACGTTGTCGATGACCGGGATCGATTCGTGGATGACCGCGTGCGTGGCTCCGAAGAAACGCAGCGTGAATGGAGCGACCAGGACGGTATCGCCGGCCTGCACCGTCGTGACATCGAGATCGGCGTTGACGGCGGCAATGGCCCGAGCGACGCCGGCCGGCGCGAAAATACGCAGGTCGGAGTTCATTTCTACGATGCGGCCGAGCTGATCGGGGGTCCAGTGGTCGGCGTGTTCGTGGGTGATGACCACGGCAACGGCATTCGCCGTGTCGCTGAGCGCACTGGTGAACGAACCGGGGTCGATGTAGAGCTTCTTGCCAGACAGTTCCAGGATCAGGGCGGCGTGTTCGAGCTTGGTCAGTTTCATTTCCCGAGCTAACCCCGATTCGCGTCGTGGCGCAACGGCATCCGCTTTCTGGACGTCGTTCCTGCACGCACGAACGGGGTGACGACCACACGCGGCGACGCGCCGCGTGCGCTCGGTTTGGATGTGCCCTCGTGCGTGTGGCATACTCGGTAAGTTGCAAAAACGGCCCCATCGTTTAGCGGCCTAGGACATCGCCCTCTCACGGCGGTAACGCGGGTTCGAATCCCGCTGGGGTCACAATTGCCCGGTTGCCTTCTTCTGCGAAGGCGCCGGGTTTTCTTGTTTTAAGGCCGTCGCGGGGTGTGGTCCGCCGTGTATAGGCTCGTCACCATGGCCACAGTCATTCTCGTGCGACACGGTCGCACCACAGCCAACGCCGATGGAGTGTTAGCCGGTCGTACCCTCGGGGTCAGGCTCGACCAGTTCGGGCGTGACCAGGCCGCCCGTACGGGGGAGCGACTTGCCCCCGTTCCGCTGGTCGGTGTGGTCTCCAGTCCGCTGGAACGGTGCCGACAGACGTCAGACCAGATTCTTGAACGTCAGCCTGGCTCACTGGTGACCTCGGTGGAGGAGGGGATCACGGAGTGCGATTATGGACTCTGGCAGGGTCGCACCCTCCATGACCTCGCTCACGAAAAACTGTGGTCGGTCGTGCAAACGCAACCCTCAGCTGCCGTTTTTCCCGGTGGCGAGTCGATGGCCACCATGCAGGCCCGCTCGGTCGCCGCCATTCGACGCCGCGATGCGGAGTTCGAGTCGGAATATGGACCCGATGCCGTGTGGGTGGCGGTCAGCCACGGTGACATCATCAAGTCGATCCTGGCCGATGCGCTCGGCATGCACCTCGACCTGTTCCAGCGCATTTCTGTCGGTCCGGCCTCGGTGTCGATCGTGCGCTACGGGCCCAATCGTCCCAATGTCATCGCCACCAACACCGACTCCGGCGACCTGTCCTGGCTACGCGCGAGTAGTCCCGGAGCCGACGCGCCGGTCGGCGGCGGGGCCGGTCCTGAGGCGCCACAGAGATTGCGCTCCTAAAATATTCATATGCCCACAATCGTCTACGAATTTGCCTGGCCTGATCGCGTCGTCATCGGCACGGTCGGGCTGCCCGGATCACGCACGTTCTACCTGCAGGTGCGCACCGGAGCCCAAATTGTCAGTATCGCCCTGGAGAAACAGCAATCTGCGCTGCTCGCCGAGAAGCTCACCGAGCTGTTGGAGCAGCTGATGACGCACGACGGCAACCCCTTCAGCGTGCCAGCCACCACGCCCATCGAACTCGTCGACAACGACCCACTGGAACAGCCGGTCGAGGAGCAATTTCGCACCGGCACGATGAGCCTGGGTTGGGACCCGCGCACCGCGCAGGTCGTGATCGAGGCGTATCCGCTCACGCCGGACGACGACGAGGACGCGGACGAGGACAGCGCCCCCGATGCGCAGCCAGCGGAAATGCTGCTGGTACGCCTCCCCGTTGGCACCGCCCAGGCCTTCGCGACACGTACCCGCGAAGTGGTGGGCGCCGGCCGACCCATTTGCGTTCTCTGTGGCACACCCGTCGACGCAGCAGGGCACGTCTGCACCCTCCCCGGCGATAACTGATGGTGCCGGAGGCCGAGCGGGGCAATGCGGATCTGGTCAACGCGGGTCTCGAGCTCACCGGACGCATCCGGACGGCCTCGAATGCGACCTTCCTCGGCAGCATCGGCGGTATCGCGGTCGTCTACAAGCCCATCGCGGGCGAGCGTCCATTGTGGGACTTTCCCGACGGTGACCTGGCCCACCGCGAAGCCGCGGCCTACCTGGTCTCGGAGGCACTCGGCTGGAACGTCGTACCGCGCACCTGGTTGCGCGATGGTCCCTTTGGCGTCGGCATGGTGCAGCTCTGGCAGGAACCTGATCCCGAACAGACCGCCGTCGACCTCGTGTTGACCGATGCAGTCCCGGATACGGGCTGGCGTCACGTTTTGGATGGTCAGGACGAGCAGGACCGTGCGGTCAGCCTCATCCACGAGGATTCTGCTGCCCTGCGACGGATGGCAGTCTTCGATATCGTCGTGAACAATGCCGATCGCAAGGGTGACCACATTCTCGCCATGACGAACGGACACCGTCACGGCGTCGACCACGGACTCACGTTTCACGTTGACGACAAGCTGCGTACGGTTTTGTGGGGCTGGCTCGGCGAAGATTTCACCGGCGACGAGCTGGCCGGAATCGAACGGGTACGCTCGCAGCTGGCGGGCGAGCTCGGCGAGACGCTCACTGGGTTCGTCAGCGGCCTCGAGGCCGCGCAGCTTGCGGCGCGCTGCGACCGGTTATTGGCCGAGCGCCGCTTTCCCGCCCCGCGCCGTGACCAGTCAGCCGTGCCCTGGCCGCTGTTCTGAAGCGGGCGGTGATCAGCTCACAGCCCGCGTCAGGAGGGCTGCGATCGTTGCTTCGTCGGCTTCGCTCAGCCCCGTCAGGGCGAAGGCTGTCGGCCAGATCGTTCCGTCGTCGAGGTTCGCCTCATCGTTGAAGCCGAGCGTGGCGTATCGCGTCTTGAATTTCTGTGCGCCCTGAAAGAAGCAGACGATGTTGCCGTCTCTGGCATACGCGGGCATCCCGTACCAGAGCTTGGGTGACAGGGCCGGTATGGTCGCCATGATCACGGCGTGAAGGCGCTCGGCGAGAACGCGATCAGCATCGGGCATCTGGGCAATCGCAGCGAGTACCGCGCTCGTGTCCTCCGCCTCCTTGTTCGTTGCCCGGCTGCGGCGCTTCTCTGCCCGCAGTTCGGCGGCGCGCTCCTTGATGGCAGCCCGTTCCTCCTTCGAGAAGCCCTCTGACGGTTCGCCGCTGGCCGCGGCAGTGGCGGGCTTGTGCACGTTCTCCATGGCAGAATCTCCAATTCTCAGATCGTCGGCTCAAACGCCGAGCAGGACTAACACGTGGCAGACGACGTAGACCGGCCAGACGATCGCCTGGAGCAGGCCGAGGATGACGCCCCAGAACGAACCATCGCCGCCAGAGTACCCGCCGAGACCGCCCGGCAACACCCGAATGTCAGCCGGTTTGCAGCGCGCTTCGTCACCCCGCCAGGCCGGCGGAGTTTCGCGAGTCAGCGGGCTGGTTCGCCGGCCGTGAGACGCCAGAGCGAGGTGACTTCGTTTCTCCGCACCGCGTGCAGCGGGTCGTTCGTGTCGCTTGCGCGGGAGTGCCCGGCGGGTGCTTCGAGCGCACCGAGCACCCGGAGGCCGGCGGCATCGATCACGTTCATGAGGTCGTCACGGGAGCGGAGCCCGACCAGTTCGGCGAAATCCGAGAGCACGAGCCAGGCTTCACCACCGGGTTGCAGATGGTCGAGCACACCGGCCAGAAATCCTTTGAGCATGCGCGAGCCGGGGTCGTAGACGGCCGCGTCGAGCAGTGAGTGTGCGGTCGCCGGAATCCACGGCGGGTTGCAGACGATCAGATCGGCGCGCCCGTCGGGAAACAGGTCGGCCAGCTGCACCTCAACCCGATCATCGAGCTTCAGCCGCGAGACCGTTTCCCGAGCGGATGCGACGGCGCGCGGCTCAATATCAGTCGCGACCACCCGGGGCACACCCCGGGTGGCGAGCACCGCCGCAAGCACCCCGGTACCGGTGCCGATGTCGAAGGCGACCCGTGGCGTGCCCAGCGGAGCGCTGGCCACGAGGTCGACGTATTCGCTGCGCACCGGAAAGAACGTGCCGTAGTGCGGATACACCTTGGCGTTCAGCGCGGCGACGGGAATGCCCTTGGTGCGCCACTGGTGCGCGCCGATCGTGCCGAGCACCTCGTGCAGCGACACAACGGATGCCTCGGTGATGCTTCCATAGGCATCAACCGTGGCCGCGACCACGTCCGGAGCCCGGCGCAACCCGATGACGTTGCCGTCATCCAATGGAACGAGCAGCAGGCCGAGAATCCGCGCCCGGTGCGAGCGATTCTGGCGATAGCGGTAGAACAGCTCGGCGGTCGTGCGCTCGATGCGATCCGGGCGCGGCCGCGTGCGGTGCTCCAGGGCCGTCAGAATCTGGCGGGCATTCTGGAAGTCCCCGTTCCAGAGCATCGCGACACCCTGCGAGGCCAGCCGGTAGGCGGCATCCGCTGTGATGGTGTCGTCGACGGGCACGACGCGCTTGGGAGCCGACGCACCATTGGCCGATTGCCAGAGGGCGGAGGCAGCATGACCGTCCTGGGACCAGCCGATGTATTCGCGCGGGGTGTCTGCGGCCGTCATCGGAGCCGGTCCATAGTCATAGCCTTCAACTATAGGCCGCGGCGAGGTACGCCATCGATGCTCGCCTGCGTCGTGGCGACCGGCCCCGGCAGCCACTCGCAGCTGGCCGGGTGCGCGTGCGGGCCGTTCCACTGATAAGATTTTCCAAGCGAAGGGGAGTATCCCTCTGGGCCCGATCGGGTTCTATGTCGCGATCGTCAATACGGGCCGCGCAGTAGGGGCCCCGGTCGTGGTGGCATCGATGGGCTCCGTTCGGGTGTTCTCGGTGCGGGAGAGACTTTCGGGTTTTTGCAACACCCGACTCCCGTCATTTCTTGAAAGGCCCCCGTGGAACTCGCACTCCCTCTTTGGTTCGAAATTGGATCCCTGATCCTCTTGACCGTCATCCTCGTCGCCGACCTGCTTATCGTCTACAAGCGTCCGCACGTTCCCAGCATGCGAGAAGCCAGCCTCTGGGTGGCGTTCTATGTCGGGCTCGCCCTGATCTTCGCCTTGCTGATGCTCCTGCTCGGCGATGCCGAGCATGCCGGCCAGTTCCTGGCTGGCTGGCTCACCGAGTACAGCCTGAGCATCGACAACCTGTTCGTCTTCGTCATCATCATGGCCCGGTTCTCGGTGCCAAGAAAGTATCAGCAGGAAGTGCTGATGGTGGGCATCATCATCGCCCTCGTGCTGCGCGGAATCTTCATTCTGCTCGGCGCCCAGCTGATCGAAAGCTACAGCTGGATCTTCTATATCTTCGGCGCGTTCCTGTTCTACACCGCCGTCAAGCAGGCGTTCTCGTCTGAGGAAGAAACGGAAGACAAGGAAAACGGTCTCATCCGTTTGCTCCGTCGTCGCATTCGCATCTCGTCGGAATTCGACGGCTCCAAGGTGCGCACCCGGATCGACGGCAAGAAGGTCTTCACTCCGATGTTGATCGTGTTCATCGCGATCGGCACGACCGACCTCATCTTCGCCCTCGACTCGATTCCGGCGATCTTCGGAATCACGACGAGCCCGTTCATCGTGTTCACGGCGAACATCTTCGCCCTGATGGGCCTGCGCCAGCTGTACTTTCTGCTCGGCGGACTGCTCGAACGACTCGAGTACCTCAAGTACGGTATCGCCGTCATTCTCGGCTTCATCGGTGTCAAGCTCGTGTTGCACGCACTGCATGAAAATGAGGTCGCGTTCATCAACGGTGGTAACCCTGTTGAATGGGCTCCGGAAATTGGCACCTGGACCTCGCTCGGCGTGATCATCGGAAGCATGGCCGTGGCCACCATCGCGAGCCTGATCAAGGCGCGCCATGATGCCAAGAAGCGTGGACACACGCTGGCCGAGGAGATTTCGGCTAACGTTCACGAATGATTGATGGGGGCCGCGCGTCGGCGAACGGGGGATGGCCATGACTCTGAATCAGCGGAGCACGATTGAAGTCGCCACCGCCACCGCCCGGCTCTCGTTCGTCGCGCGGTCCGAGGTCGGCAGCGTGCGCAAGATCAATGAAGACAGCGTCCTGGCGCAGTCTCCGCTCTTTCTCGTTGCCGACGGCATGGGGGGCCACGCCCAGGGAGACGTCGCCAGTCAGACCGTGCTGCGGGTGTTCGACGAGCACATTGCGCGCGACCTGCCGTCGACTCCGGAACGTATTCTCGATGCCATCCACTCCTCGAACGATGCGGTGCGCGATCTCAGCGCCGCCGATGACTACGGCACCGCAGTGTCGGGTACGACCCTCGCCGGCATCGCCTTCGTCGATGCCGGCGACGATATCGGCTACCACTGGATGGCCTTCAACGTCGGCGATTCCCGTGTCTACACCTGGGCCGAAGGCGTACTGACCCAGCTGTCGATCGACCATTCCGCCGTGCAGGAGATGGTCGACGCTGGCCTGATTTCGACCGAAGAAGCCGAGAATCACCCCGAACGCAATGTCATCACGCGGGCGATCGGCGCCGACGAGTTCGTCGACGCCGACGTCTGGCTACTGCCGGCCCTGGGAGAGCACTCTTTCCTGATCTGCTCGGACGGGCTGACCAAAGAACTCGACGACGCGGCGATCGCGCGCATACTCGCCATGGACATCGGCTCGGATGCAGCCGGGCGCAGCGTCGCTGACGTTCTCGTCGATGAAGCCATCGACCATGGCGGGCGCGACAACGTGAGTGTCGTCTACCTGGAGTCGACGTTCGACTGACGCGTTCGACGGGCTGCGCGCGAGCCGGGTTGCTGGGCGAGGTGTTAGCCTGAACCCGTGGTGCTGAGTCGACTTCTTCTGTGCCGCGACGAGTCCCTGTCCTGAGGCCTCACTCGTCGCGGAGTTCGGCGTGGCTGCCATCGATTCGTGAGGAAGACGCTCAAAATGACCAACGTGATACCCGCTTCGCAAGTTAGCTCCCGCACCGGCCTGCGCACGATCGCCGAGAAGGTATGGGACCGGCACCTTGTCACCAAGGGTCAGGATGGCACGCCCGACCTGATCTACATCGACTTGCACCTGCTGCACGAGGTGACCAGCCCTCAGGCTTTCGATGGCCTGCGCCTCGCCAATCGAGCCCTGCGTCGCCCCGATTTGACGATCGCGACCGAAGACCACAACACGCCAACGCTCGCCATCGACCGGCCCATCGCCGACCCGACCAGCCGCACCCAGATCGAGACCCTGCGTCGCAACTGCGCCGAGTTCGGGGTGCGCCTGCACTCACTCGGTGACATCGAGCAGGGCATCGTGCACGTCGTCGGCCCGCAGCTGGGGCTCACCCAGCCCGGCATCACCGTGGTCTGCGGCGATTCTCACACGTCAACTCACGGCGCATTCGGCGCCATGGCGCTGGGCATCGGAACGAGCGAGGTCGAGCACGTCATGGCCACCCAGACGCTGCCGCTGAACCCGTTTAAGACGATGGCCATCACGGTCAACGGCAGGTTGCGTACCGGGGTTACCGCGAAGGACATCATCCTCGCTGTGATCGCCAAGATCGGAACCGGCGGGGGAGCCGGCTACGTGCTCGAATACCGTGGTGAGGCCATTCGCGCCCTCTCCATGGAGGGCCGCATGACCATCTGCAATATGTCGATCGAGGCCGGCGCCCGCGCCGGCATGGTCGCTCCCGACCAGGTCACCTACGACTACCTGCAGGGTCGCACCCACGCGCCCCGCGGGGCCGACTGGGACGCGGCCGTCGCCTACTGGCAGACCCTGGCCACCGATGACGGCGCGACCTACGACGCCGAGGTCATCATCGACGCGAACGAGCTCGAACCGTTCGTCACCTGGGGCACCAACCCCGGACAGGGCGTGTCCCTGAGCGGATCGGTTCCCAACCCCGCCGAAATCGTCGACGCCAACGAGCGTTCCGCGGCCGAGCGGGCCCTGGAATACATGGACCTGCGGGCTGGTACTCCCATGAAGCAGATTCGGGTCGACACCGTTTTCCTCGGCTCGTGCACCAACAGCCGGGTCGAAGACCTGCGCGCTGCCGCCGAGATCATCAAGGGCAAAACCAAAGCCGAGGGAGTGCGCATGATGGTTGTGCCCGGCTCTGCCCGGGTGCGCATCGAGGCCGAAGCCGAGGGACTGGACAAGATCTTCCTTGATTTCGGAGCCGAATGGCGTTTCGCCGGCTGCTCGATGTGCCTCGGCATGAACCCCGACCAGCTCGAACCCGGCGAACGCTGCGCCTCAACCAGCAACCGCAACTTCGAAGGTCGTCAGGGCAAGGGCGGGCGCACCCACCTGGTGTCGCCCCTCGTCGCGGCGGCCACGGCCATTCGCGGTACGCTCAGCAGCCCGTGGGACCTCGTTTCGGATGGAGACCAGTAGCATGCAGAAGTTCACCACCGTCACCGGCATCGCGGTACCGCTGCGCCGGTCCAACGTCGACACCGACCAGATCATCCCCGCCGTGTACCTCAAGCGTGTCACGCGAACCGGCTTTGAAGATGCCCTGTTCGCGGCCTGGCGGCTCGACCCGGATTTCGTCATCAACAAGAAGGAATACCAGGGCGGTCGCGTGCTCATCGCCGGCACCGACTTCGGCACCGGCTCCTCCCGCGAACACGCGGTGTGGGCCCTGCGCGATTACGGCTTCGACGTGGTCCTCAGCCCCCGGTTCGGCGATATCTTCCGCGGTAACTCCGGCAAGCAGGGACTGCTCGCCGGGCAGATCAGCGAAGCGGATGCCGACACCCTGTGGAACCTGATCGAGTGTGACCCCGGGATTGAGCTGACCGTGGATCTGGTGAGCAAAACCGCGCGTGTCGGCGATCTGACCGTGGATTTCGAAATCGACGATTACACTAGGTGGCGGCTGCTCGAAGGTCTTGATGACATCGGGCTGACGCTGCGTGACGAAGCGCGAATCGATGAATTCGAAGCGACGCGCGAGTCGTGGCTGCCCCGCACCCTTCCCGCGCTGTCCGTCGAATCGACCTCTACGCCTTAAATTGCACTAGTTTGCATGGCGCTAATCTGCACCAGGACAGGTATTTTGTGAGCACTCTCAGCGACGCCCGGCGTGATCAAGAGGCGAAGGATTTGAACGAAGCCAGGCGCCACGACGACGCCAACGAGCGGGGGAGCGCTCAGAACCATGGAGCATCCGTTGGCCTCAGCTTCGATAAAATCACCATTCGCGGCGGTATCCCGCTGGTCGGCCGGATCGAGTTGAAGGGGGCGAAAAACCTCGTCACCAAGGCCATGGTCGCCGCCCTGCTCGGTGAAACCCCCAGCGTGCTCAAGGACGTTCCGAACATCAGCGATGTTCGAATCGTTCGTGGGCTGCTCGAAGTACACGGCGTCAAGGTGACAGAGGGCAACGAACCGGGTGACCTCATTCTCGACCCGGTCAACGTGGAGAGCGCGCACTTCGCCGCCATCGACGCCCACGCCGGATCCTCGCGCATCCCCATTCTGTTCTGCGGACCGCTGCTGCACCGGCTCGGCGAGGCGTTCATTCCTGACCTCGGCGGCTGCCGCATTGGTGACCGACCGATCGACTTTCATCTCGAGGTGCTGCGCAAGTTCGGTGCTGTCGTCGAGAAGCAGCCCAACGGCATCCGCATGTCGGCGCCGAACGGTCTCAAGGGCGCCAAGCTCGAGTTGCCCTACCCGAGCGTGGGAGCGACCGAGCAGGTGCTGCTCACCGCGGTCCGGGCCGACGGCATCACCGAACTCAAGGGTGCGGCGATCGAGCCCGAGATCATGGATCTCATCAATATTTTGCAGAAAATGGGCGCCATCATCACGGTCGACACCGACCGGGTGATTCGCATCGAGGGCGTCGAACGCCTGACGGGCTACCATCACCGTGCGCTGTTCGACCGTAACGAAGCGGCGAGCTGGGCTGCCGCTGCCCTCGCGACCAACGGCGACATCTTTGTCGGCGGTGCCCGCCAGCCCGAAATGCTCACATTCCTCAACGTCTTCCGCAAGGTCGGTGGCGCTTTCGACATCTGCGATGACGGCATCCGTTTCTATCATCCCGGCGGCGACCTCAAGCCCGTCATCATTGAAACGGATGTTCACCCCGGCTTCATGACGGACTGGCAGCAGCCGCTCGTCATCGCCCTGACGAAGGCGCACGGCACGTCGATTGTGCACGAGACGGTCTACGAGCAACGCTTCGGCTTTGTCGATGCGCTCGTCGACATGGGCGCGACCATCCAGATTCACAAGGAATGCCTCGGCGGGCATCCGTGCCGCTTTGGTCAGCGCAACTTCAACCACTCGGCCGTCATCACCGGCCCGACCAAGCTGCACGGCGCCGACATCGTCGTGCCCGACCTGCGTGGTGGCTTCAGTCACCTGATCGCGGCGCTCTCCGCCGATGGCACCTCCACGGTCAGCAACGTGGGAATCATCAGCCGCGGTTACGAGAACTTCATCGGCAAGCTGCGGCTTTTGGGGGCGGACTTCGATCTCGAAGGATAATGGGCGCGTGCCTGAAAATAATGCCGTGCCAGAATCCCCCGCGCCACCGACCCGAATACGTTCGGAGAAGAGCCGGCCGTCGGCGTTCTGGATTCTCGCCGGGGTGATTCTGCCGGTGATGAACCTCGCGGCTCGTTACGAGATCATCGATGCTCACAAGTTTCCGCGCAGCGGTGCGTTTGTCTTTTCCCCGAACCACTACAGCGAGATCGATCCCGTAGTCATGGGCGTCGTCGCGTGGAAGCTGGGGCGGCTGCCGCGGTTTCTGGCGAAGGCATCCGTTTTCAAGATTCCTGTGCTCGGCTGGGTGCTGGGCAAATCGGGCCAGATTCCGGTGCAGCGCGGCGGGTCGGTGCGCGGCAGCGAACCGGTCAAGGCCGCGCAGCGCCTGGTCGCGAAGGGCCAGATGGTGGTCGTGTACCCGGAAGGCTCGCTCACCCGCGACCCCGACCTGTGGCCGATGCGCGGTAAGACCGGCGCCGTGCGCATCGCGCTCGAGCAGGGGATTCCGATCGTGCCGGCCGCCCACTGGGGCACCCAGTACCTGATGGAGCGGTATTCCAAGAAGATCAACCTGTTTCCGCGCAAGACCATCACCGTGAAAATCGGCGACCCGATCGACCTCGCCCAGTTTCAGGGCCGCAGCCTCGACACGGCCACGCTCAACGAGGCGACCGCGGTCGTGATGGTGGCCATCACCGCGCTGCTCGAAGACCTGCGCGGCGAGAACGCTCCGGCCAAGCGGTGGAATCCGTCGGAGCACAACCAGAAAGAGACCGGTCGTTTTGACGCCTAGAACCCTCCCGCAGCCCAAGATTGAGCCAGGCACTCGGGTGGCCGTTCTCGGGGCCGGCAGCTGGGGAACGACCTTCGCCAAAATTCTGACGGATGGCGGTGCCGACGTCGTTCTCTGGGCCCGCCGTCCCGAATTGGCGCGCGAAATCTCCGAAGCACGCCGCAATAGTGACTACCTGCCGGGGGTGAATCTGCCGGTCGGCCTGCGCGCAACGAGCCGCCTCGACCTGGCCCTGGCCGGCGCTGAAATGGTCTTCGTCTCGGTGCCGAGCCAGTCGCTGCGCGAAAACCTGAAGCAGGTCGAGCCCTACCTGGCCGAGAACGCGATCATCGTCTCGCTCATGAAGGGAGTCGAGCGCTCGACCGGTATGCGGATGAGTTCGGTGATCGAGGAGGTGCTGCGCATCGGCCCCGATCGCATCGCGGTGATCAGCGGGCCGAACCTCGCGCTCGAAATCGCCAAGGAACAACCCACCGGCGCGGTCGTCTCATCTTCGAGCCTCGAAACCGCGCAGGCCGTGGCGAAACTGGCCACCAACCGGTACTTCCGCTCTTATATCAACACCGACGTCATCGGTACCGAGTTCGGTGGGGTGCTGAAAAACCTCATCGCGGTCGCCATCGGCATCGTCGACGGTGTCGGTTTTGGCGAAAATACCAAAGCCTCGATCATTACCCGTGGTTTGGTTGAAATGACCGACTTCGCGGTCGCCTACGGAGCCCAACCCGAGACACTGGCCGGCCTGGCCGGCCTGGGCGACCTCATTGCCACCTGCCAGTCGCCGCTGTCGCGCAACAACACGGCCGGGCGGCTGCTCGGGCAGGGCTACAGCATCCACGATGTCGTCACGCAGATGCAGCAGACCACCGAAGGCCTCGCCTCGGTGAAACCGGTCCTCGAACTCGCCCGCGCCAAGGGCGTGGAGATGCCGATCGTCGAACAGGTCCGCCAAGTGCTGGACGGCACGCTCAATCCCCGCGACATTGCGCCGCACCTCACAACTGACTCCGGCGAACCGCAGGGCGAAAGGACACTTGACGATGGACAAGCTCACGGTGGTGCTTCTCTTTGGGGGGCGTTCCAGCGAACATTCGATCAGCTGCGCCACGGCGGGCGGGGTGCTGGCAGCCCTCGACCCTGAGCGCTACACGGTCATCCCGGTTGGAATCACCCGGGACGGTGCGTTCGTTCTCGAAGACAACGACCCGGCCAAGTTTGCTTTGAACGCCTCGGCGTTACCGGTTGTCGCCGACAACGGCACCCGGGTGCGCTGGCCGGAGAGTTCGTCCAGCCGGGAACTGACCGTGGTCGACGCAGCTGGTGCGCGCTCGCTCGGCTCTGTCGACCTGGTATTCCCGATTTTGCATGGACCGTTCGGCGAGGACGGCACCATTCAGGGCATGCTCGACCTGCTCGGCCTGCCGTATGTCGGGTCGGGAGTTCTCGCATCCGCTCTGGGTATGGACAAGCACTTCGCCAAGACCGTCTTTCAACAGGCCGCGCTGCCGGTTGCGCCGTGGCGCACCCTGACAGCGGATGACTGGGCAGCGGCCCCCGGCATGGCCTACACGGCCCTCGAGCAGCTCGGCCTGCCGGCCTTTGTGAAGCCGGCGCGTGCCGGGTCGAGCGTCGGCGTCAGCCGGGTGTCGACGCCAGACCAGCTGGCCGACGCCATGACGGTCGGGCTCGCCGAAGACAACAAGGTGCTCATCGAATCCGGGCTGGTCGGCCGGGAGCTGGAGATTGCCGTGCTGCAAGGACGCCCGGGGGAAAAGACCCGCGCCTCCGCGGCCGGCGAGGTCGTCGTGTCCGGTCGCGACTTCTACGACTTTGCCGCGAAGTATCTGGGCGCGTCAGGCGTCGACCTGGTCTGCCCAGCGCCCCTGTCCCCGGCCGAGCTGGCCGAGGTGCAACGGCTGGCCATTGCCGCCTTCGAGGCGATCGGCGGCGCGGGCCTGGCCCGGGTTGACTTCTTCTTCACGGCGACCGGTTGGGTGATCAACGAGATCAACACCATGCCCGGGTTCACGAGCATCTCAATGTTTCCGAGCTGCTGGCTAGCAAGCGGCTACACCTACCCCGAGTTGATCGACGAACTCATCGCGGTGGCCATGGCCCACGCCCGGCACGGGTTCTGAGGGGACTCGCCCATGTTTCCCGAGGTTCTCGGGAGCCTGCGGGTACCACGCCTCGGCTGCGCGCGGCCCGGACCACGCCCGACGCTGCAACGGGCGAGATCGTCCCGTCGACGGCTGCGCGCGTCCGGCGCGCGGCCGGCGGCCGTCAGCCCCGGGGGGCACGAGCCCCAAACGGGGAATTGTTCGACGGGTGAGAAAAAGTAAGACTGTGGCGGTGGCGGTGGACCCGAACATCCGCGTCGCGGGAGGCTTCCATGCGCACTGCCACGATCGCTGCTACATCCCCCCGTCAAAGCGGCCGTCAGCAAAGTCGTGGGTGGCTCGCCCGGGCCGCAGTTCTCGGGCTCGTGTTGGGCATGCTCAATGCGGCGCCGGCCTTCGCCTCGAGTGTTTCGAGTGCAGTTTTCACCGGCGGCACGGGCAGCGCCCTGGTCGGCGGAACCCTCTACGCCCGGCAGGGAACGGCGCTCACCCTCACCGTCGACACGAGCAGTGATACGAAATGTGTTGAGGTGGCCGGCACTGCCCTGAACATCACATCAACCTCACTGACCGGCAAGACGCGGTGGACCTTCGCGACCGTCGCCGGCGCGGGCGAGGGCGCACAGGCCGCCACCGCCGCCGCCTCCCCCAACGTCAATGCGCAGGGCAAGTGCACAGGTCCTTCCTCCTCGATGCAGGCCGCTTTCGCCCTCGACAACACCGGTCCGATCGTCACTGCGGGCCTCTCGCCAGCCGCCAACGCGGCCGGCTGGAACAAGGCCAACGTCACCGCCGCCTGGTCGGCAACGGATGCCGGTTCCGGCGTCGCCTCCGGCCCCGCCCCGGAGACCGCGAGCGTGACTGCCAACACCAGCGGTGACCTCAAAACCGCTAAGGCTACCGACCGCGTCGGCAACACCAGCAGCGGTTCCGCCACGGTCAAGCTCGACAAGACCAACCCGGTTGTCAGTGGCTCTCGCGCCCCGGCAGCCAACGCAGCCGGCTGGAACAACTCGAACGTCACCGTCTCGTTCGGCTGCACCGATGCCCTCTCGGGCATCAAGACTTGCACCGGCAGCGGGAGCGTCCTCGTCTCGGCCGAGGGTGCCAACCAGTCTGTCAGCGGAACCGCGGTCGACAACGCCGACAACTCGGGCACCGGCAGCGTCGACGGCATCAGCATCGACAAGACTGCACCGGCCCTGAGCGGCTTGCCCACTTCGACCGCGAACGCAGCCGGCTGGTATAACGGCAACGTCTCGGTCGCCTGGAGCGCCGCCGACGGGTTGTCCGGCCTCGCCGGTCCGGTCCCGTCGAACAGCACGATCATGGGCGAAGGCAGTGGCCTGCACGCATCCAAGGTCGTGAGCGACCTGGCCGGCAACACGATCGCCGCGGACAGCTCCCCGGTGGACATCGACCGTACCGCCCCGACAACCGGAATCAGCGGCGCTTCGAAGGGCTGGAGCAACGGCACCGTCACCGTCACGCTCTCGCCGAGCGACAACCTCTCGGGTGTGGCGACGACCCGGTACTCGATCGACGGCGGCAGCACCGTCAGCGGCACGACCCTTCAGCTCTCGAGCGAGGGTGACCACAGCATCAGCTACTTCAGCACTGACAAAGCGGGCAACACCGAGGCCGCACAGACCGCACGCGTGAAGATCGACAAGACCGCCCCTACCATCGGCCACTCCTTCACGCCCCTGGGATACCTCGACGGCGCCTGGACCAACCAGAACGTCACGGTCACCTTCGACTGCGCCGACTCCGGCTCCGGCGTCGCTTCCTGCACACCGCCAGCAATCCACAGCGCCGAGGGAGCGGCCCAGCAGGTCACCGGCACAGCAACCGACAACGCCGGCAACACCGCCACCGACACGGCGGTGCTCAGCATCGACAGAAGCGCCCCGAGCCTCGCGGCCGCAAGCGACCGGGCCGCCAATGGCGCCGGCTGGTACAACGACTCGGTCACCGTGAACTTCACGGCGAGTGACGCCTTCTCCGGTATAACAAACGCCCCCTCCGCACAGGTGCTCGGCGAGGGAGCCAACCAATCTGCGGCGGGAACCGCCACCGACGCCGCCGGCAACTCCACGAGCGCGAGCGTCACCGGCATCAACATCGACACGACCGCACCGGTGCTGAGCACCGCCTATCCACACGGCTGGAACACCACCGACGTGGCCGTGACCTGGACCTGCACCGACGCCCTCTCCGGCGTCGCCACCGGGCCGACCAACGACACCGTCAGCGGAGAAGGCGCAAACCTGTCCTCAAGCGCGACCTGCACCGACACGGCCGGCAACACCGCATCCGTCACCGTTTTCGGAATTCAGATCGACCGCGCGTCGCCGACGACGACCGCGACCGTGCCGGCTCCGCCTGCGAGCGGCTGGTACGCTGACGCCGTCGACGTGACCCTGACCGGGCTGGACGCCCTCTCCGGCATCGCGACGACGAGCTACACCGTCGACGGCGGCGCGACCCAGGAATACACCGGCCCCTTCGCCCTGCGCGGCACACACGTCCTGAGTTTTTGGAGCACGGATGTTGCCGGTAACGCCGAAGACTCCATCGTCAACAGCCTGACCCTCGAGATCGACGGGAACGCCCCCACGACCACCGTCATCAACCCGATTTCACCGGCGAGCGGCTGGTTCGTCACGAGCGGCATCCCGGTCGCCTTCGACGCGAGCGACGCCGAGTCGGGAATCGCCGGCACCTACTACACGATCGACGGCGGCGACACTCTGCTGTACGGTGAACCCTTCACCGAGAAGCTCTCGCTCGGCCTGCACACGATCGCCTACTGGAGCGTCGACCTCGCCGGCAACGTTGAGGATACCCGCACAACCGAGGTCTGGGTCGACACCGTGCGGCCGAGCATCAGCGGCCTCGCGTCCCCCGAAGCCAATGGCTACGGCTGGAACAACACCGCCGTCGATGTGGCTTTCAGCTGCAGCGACGCGAACTCGGGCATCGATTCGCTCGTCGACTGCGGCCCAGGCGTCATTCTCGGTGCCGAGGGTGCCGACCAGGTCGCCACCGGCACGACAGCCGATGTGGCCGGCAACGTGAACTCCGCCACGGTGGAGAACATCAGCATCGACCTGACGGATCCGAGCCTCTCGGGTGCCGCAACGACCCCCGCCAATGGGGCCGGTTGGTACCAGGATGACGTCACCGTCGCCTGGACCGCCGCCGACGCTCTCTCCGGCATCGCAGTCGCAGACGCCCCCGACGACAGCACGATCACCGGAGAAGGCGACCAGCTCTCAGCCGAGGCGACCGTCTCCGACCGGGCTGGAAACACGGCTGCGGCGACGGTGACCGGCATCAAGCTCGACCGCACCGCGCCGGTCGTGACCGGGGCTCCGACGGCCGCCCCCAACGCGGCCGGCTGGTACCGCAGTCAGGTCGTCGTCGACTTCGCCTGCACCGACGCACTCTCGGGAGTGGCCTCCTGCCCCATCAGCAGGGTCATCGCCGGCAACGGCGCAAACCAGGGCATGACGAGCGCCCCCGCTACTGACCTGGCCGGCAATGACAGCGTGGGCACGACTGTGCACGGCATCAACGTCGACGGCGCCGCGCCGAGCACAAGCGTCGACAACCGCTGCACCGCGGTCAACGACTATTGCACCCGCGCAACCGCCGACGTGGTGCTCTCCGCTGACGATCAGGACGGCCTGTCCGGGGTCGCCGAACTGCACTACACGCTCGACAACGGCACTGAACAGGTGGTCACCGGATCCACCACAACCGTGAGCGTTCCGCTCAACGCAAGCGGCGCGGCATCCGTCAGCTTCTGGGCGGTCGATCACGCGGGCAACGTCGAAACCGCTCAGGCGGTCGCCCTCAAGTGGGACAACATCGCGCCGACGCTCTCGCACCTGGTCTCGCCCGCCCCCAACGCCACCGGTTGGAATCGCGACGACGTCACCGTTACCTTCACCGCGACCGACGACGATCTCGGCTCCGGGATGGCGGACGTCACCGCACCACAGAACGTCTCGACCGAGACGCTCGGCCTGCCGGTGAACGGTTCCGCCACCGATATTGCCGGAAACGTCGGCACCGACTCGGTCACCGTCAAACTGGACAAGACGGCCCCGACCATCAGCGGCGCGATCGTGAGCGGCACGATCGGCAGCAACGGCTGGTATCTCGGACCGGTGACGGTGCACTTTAGCTGCGCCGACGCCCTCTCCGGACTGGCCACCTGCCCGGACGATGTCACACTCACCGACAACGGTGCGAACACGGCCTCCGGCACTGCTCGTGATATCGCCGGCAACCCGGCGACGGCCACGGTGACCGGCATCAGCATCGACCAGGAGCTGCCGAGCACAAGCGCGCTCGTTGAGGGTCCGCTCTCCGACAACTGGTACACCGGCACCGTGACACTGACCCTCAGCGGGCACGACCTCACCTCCGGTGTCGCCGTGACGACCTACAGCGTCGACGGAGCCGAAACCCAGAGTTACAGCGAGCCGATCAGCATCAGCAGCCAGGGCGCTCACAGCATCGAATACTGGAGCACGGATGTTGCCGGTAACGTCGAAACTTCGACCAGCGTCGGGTTCACCATCGACAGCATCGCTCCGGTCACGACACTGACCGACCCGGTCTCGCCGGCTAGCGGCTGGTTCCAGAGCAGTGACATTCCGCTCACCGTGGCGGCCACGGATGCTGAGTCGGGCGTCGAGGGAACCTACTTCACGATCGACGGCGGCGCCCCGCAGATCTACCTCGAGGCGCTCACCACGCAACTGCCCACTGGCAGCCACGAGATCGGCTATTGGAGTGAGGACTTCGCCGGAAACCTCGAGGCCACACGCACCACCGTGGTGAAAGTGGACACCGTGCTTCCGACCATCGCCGGCACGGCAAGCCCGACCGCCAACAGCTTCGGCTGGAACAACAGCAACGTCGACGTGACCTTCGCCTGCACTGACACCAACTCTGGCATCGCCGGTTGCGGACCCGACACCACGGTCGGCAACGAAGGTGCCGGCCAGTCGGTTCGCGGCGACGCGATCGACGTGGCAGGCAACACCGGCTTCGCCACGGTCGAGAACATCAGGGTCGACAAGACCGCCCCGAGTCTCAGCGGCGCCGCCACGACGGATTCCAACGGGGCCGGCTGGTACCGCGGAGACGTCACTGTCGCGTGGACCGGCACGGATGGGCTGTCGGGGATCGACGCGGCCGACAAGCCAGCGAACAGCGTGATCGACGGCGAAGGCAGCGATCTGGGCGCCTCGGCGACCGTGTCGGACCGGGCCGGAAACGGCGCCGGGGCATCCGTCACCGGAATTCGGATCGACCGCACCACACCGACCCTGAGCGGTGCGCCGACGACCAACCCGAACACCTTCGGCTGGTATCGCAGCCAGGTTCTCGTGGACTTCAGCTGTTTCGACGCCCTTTCCGGCGTCGCGCACTGCCCGAGCAGTCTCATCTTCGCAAATGACGGCGCGAACCAGTCCGTCACGAGCACCACCGCGGGTGACCTGGCCGGCCACGAGAGCGCCGCTGCGGTGGTGAGCGGCATCAACGTGGACGGCACCGCTCCCAGCAGCACCGCGAACAACGTCTGCACGCTCGTGAACGACTTCTGCACCGGATCGACCGCAACCGTCACCGTGAGCGGCGTCGACCAGGTCGGGTTGTCCGGCGTGAGAGAGCTGCACTACTCGATCGACGGCGGCGCCGAGCAGGTGGCGATGGGATCGACCAAGACCCTGAGCGTCCCGCTCGATGGCAGCGGGGTCGGCACCGTGCGCTACTGGGCGGTCGACTACGCCGGCAACACCGAGGCAGCCAATGCGGTGTCCCTCAAGTGGGACAATATCGCGCCGACCGTCACGCACGGCGTCAGCCCCGCGGCCAACGCCAACGACTGGAACAACAGCGACCTGACCGTGACCTTCACTGCCAGGGACGACGACTCCGGCTCGGGAATCGCCCGGGTCACGGACCCTGTGAACGTCTCGGTCGAAACCGCCGGTCGGCTCGTTGCCGGATCGGCAACTGACACCGCCGGAAACGTCGGCACCGACAGTGTGACCGTGAAACTCGACAAGACGGCACCGAGCATCAGTGCAGCAATCGCAAGCGGGGTGGTCGGCAGCAACGGCTGGTACCTCGGTCCGGTCAAGGTTCGCTTCAGTTGCGCAGACGCGCTTTCCGGGATCGCCACCTGCACCGACGACGTGACCCTCACCGCCAATGGAGCCAACACGGCCAACGGAGCGACGGCCGACAGAGCCGGCAACTCCGCGGCAACAGTGCTGTCCGGAATCAAAATCGACATGGAGGCGCCAAGCATCACATCTGTCAATGTGGCAGGCGGTTTCTACACCCTCGGCGCTGTGCCGGCGGTGACCTGCAGTGCGAGCGACAGCTTCTCTGGGCTACTCGGAACCTGCGCGGTCACCGTGACCGGAGGCACTCCGAACGGTGTCGGCACCTTCCGTTATACCGCGACCGCGATCGACAGCGCTGGCAACACCTCGGTCTCTCGCGGGAGCTACAAGGTGGTCTACCGCTTCGACGGATTCCTGCAGCCGATCAATGACACGGCCCACCAGGTCGGCGTCGCAACCAGCGTGTTCAAGGGTGGAAGCACGGTTCCGGTCAAATTCCAGCTGAAAACGGCCAGCGGGACGGTCGTCTTGTCGAGCTCCGCACCGAAGTGGCTGACACCGGATCAGGGTTCGGCCATGTCACTCCCGGTCGATGAATCGCTGTACACGGCTGCGGCGGACAGCGGCAGCTCGTATCGCGGCGACGGCGGCCAGTACATCTATAACTGGAAAACCGGTACGGGCGGGCACTACTACCGCATCGGCGTCCTGCTCGACGATGGCCAGGCTTACTTCGTCGACATCGGACTGCGCTAATCCGCCCGCGGGTCAGGGGGCGGTCGTGGCCCCGTCGGTGGGCAGCTGCACGTCCTCGGCGCCGACGCAGGCACTGGTAGCCGGCACGTACCCGACCGCGTTTGCGACGTCGATGAGTGCGGTCGACCCGCTCACCGCTGCCGAGTCGATCACGATCTCGATGGCCGGGTCGCGACCATACGTCGTATAGCGATAGGTCGGGGCGTCGGAGTCGTCCTCGATCCAGTCGATGCCGTTGATATTCAGGCATGGCAGCGTCGTGGGCGCTGGTACCGTCACGCCGCAGTGCAGGAGGACGGCGGCGGGGTCGCCCCACGCGCCGGTGGCTTGGGCGTTCGTCTCCCGTGACGCCTGATCGGCGACGGTGGACGGCAGGTGCACGATGACATCGGCGCACGCGACGTTGGTGGCGTCGGTGGCCGGGGTCAGCGGCACGGCGGCGGCGCAGCCGGCAAGCATAAGCGAACCGGCGAGCATGGTGACGATGGCGACAAAGCGGAGCGGGGCTGAGCGCAGGAATGGGTGAGACATCGTATTCAGGCTACCGTTTCTTACATGACCCCTGCTGCGGATGTCCCGCGTTCGCCATCCACATCTACCGAAACTCTCGCCGACCTGAGCGAGGGGGCCGTGCTGGGGCGGATCTTTCCCCGACTTCCGGCCGCAGCGGCCGAACTGCTGGGGCCCGGCGATGACGCGGCGGTCATCTCTGCACCCGACGGACGCTTCGTGGTGACAACCGACATGATGATTCAGGGCCCTGATTTTCGCCTCGCCTGGTCGACACCGCACGACCTCGGCTGGAAGGCCGCGGCAACCAATCTCTCCGATGTCGCCGCGATGGGCGCCCGCCCGACCGCTCTCGTCCTGGCGATCGCCGCACCACCGTCGACGCCCGTGTCGGTGCTCGAGGGCATCGCTGACGGGCTGCGCGACTGCTGCGAGGCTCTCGCGCCCGGCTGCGGCGTGGTCGGAGGCGACCTCTCGGCCTCCGACGCCCTCACCCTCGCCGTGACGGCCTTCGGCGACTTAGAGGGTCGTGCACCCGTGTTGCGCTCGGGGGCACGCCCCGGAGACACCGTGGCGCTCTCCGGGCGGCTCGGCGATGCCGGAGTCGGGCTTGAACTGCTGTTCCGGCTGGGTGTCGACGCCGATGGAGTGCCCGACCTCGAGCGTGCCAACGCCCTCAAGCTCACGCACCCCGCCGAGGTCGCCGCCCAGCTCACCCCGGTGCCGCCGATTGCAAGCGGACCGATTGCGGCCCTCGCCGGGGCTACCGCCATGCTCGATGTCTCTGACGGCCTCGCCATCGACGCGGGACGCATCGCGAGGGCCAGCGGAGTCGGCATCGATTTCGACTCCGCCTGCCTGGGGGAGCGCATCGAGGTCGCCCTCGGTGGTGGTGAAGACCACGGGCTGCTCGCCACTTTTGCACCAGGCTCCGCTCTACCGCCCGGCTTTCGCCGTCTCGGCACGGTCACCGCGGCATCCGCTTCGGTCCGTGCCGGAACGATCACCGTCGACGGTGCGCCACACGACCAGAGCGGATGGGATCCCTACCGCGGCTGGGACGGCGCCGCCGGATAGTGCACGTCGACCGGCGCCGCACTGGCGGCCCAGCTACAACGTGGGCTGTTCGGTGGGGGAGGCATACCAGACGGTCGTGTCGCCGTAGTCCTTACGGCGCTCGAGCACGAGCTGGGTGCCCCAGTTCGGCTCGGGCGAGCGCGAGCTTCGCTCCAGCACCACGAGGGCGTCCTCGGCCAGCAGCGGAGCGAGTGCGCCCAAATTGTTCCCCAACTCAACTTCAGTGAGGTCGTAGGGCGGGTCGAGGAACACGACGTCGAAGCCGTCTTTGGTCGCCCCCAGAAACGACTGCACGGCCTGCGACGACACCGCAATCTTCAGCTCGGTACCCTTCGGAGCTGACCGCTGCACCGCCTCTGCGTTCTTGCGGCACATGGCCGCTGCGCCATAACTGTTCTCGACGAGGGTCACGACCCGCGCCCCGCGGCTGGCCGCCTCAAGACCCAACGCGCCCGATCCGGCATACAAGTCCAGAACGCGCATACCGTGCAGCGCATCCCGCGATTCGAGTGCGGAGAAGATAGCCTCTCGGACCCGATCACTGGTCGGCCGGGTGCCCGACTTGGGAACAGCCAGGGTCAATGAGCCGGCAAACCCGGAAATAATTCGCGTCATAACCCTTCGAGCCTAGCTTCCCGCTGCGTACCAGCCCTCGACAGCTCTCCCAATCGCAGCATCACCATGTCAGAGGCGCGGTTTACGATGGAATCATGACCGATTCGAGTGCTGCCGGTGGCCCCGAATTCGATGGTGTCGAACTGCCAGCGCCCCAAAGCGAACCGCTCAGTCTCGACACGCCCCTGAAAATGGCGCTCAGTGCACCCCAAGCAACGGCGCTGTCCAAGGCTTTCGCCATGCACACCGTCGGCGATCTGCTCAGCCATTACCCGCGCGACTACGCCGACCGCGAGGTGCTGCGGCCCCTGAATCAAATCACGCCCGGCGCCAACGTCACGGTCATCGCCGACATCATGTCGGTGCACGAGAAGCGCATGTCGTCGAGGCCGGGCACGATTGTCGAGGTGGTGATCTCCGACGGTGGAGGCGAGTTCACCCTCACTTTCTTTGGCAAAAACAGTCAGGAATGGCGCCTCAAACAATTGCGGCCCGGTTTGCGCGGCAGCTTCTCCGGCAAGGTGCGCATGTACAAAGGCGAGAGCCAACTGGCGAATCCGTCTTACAAAACCTTCGAAAGCGAAGAAGAAGAGGCTCGCGACGATCCGTCCCTGCTGCTGCGGCACAAGCCTCTTATCCCGATTTACGCGGCAACGGCCGCGGAGACCAGCTGGAACCTGCAGACGATGATCGACCGGGTGCTCCGGCGCGTTGGTACTCTGCCCGACCCCGTTCCCGACGATCTCCGCGCCGAACACGGCCTGCTCAGCCACACCCAGGCCATCCGCTGGATTCACAGCCCGGATGATGAAGAACAATGGATGGCAGCCCAGGACACCCTGCGGTTCACCGAGGCCTGGGTGCTGCAGTGCGCCCTCCTGCAGCGGCACAGTCTGGCCCGGGAGCGCCGCACTCGGCCGCGCGTACCGACGCCCGGCGGGTACCTCGAACGTTTCGACGCGGCACTTCCCTTTGCGCTCACGGTCGACCAGGAGATCTGCGCGGTCGAAATCGACACCGACATGGCCCAGTCCGGTCCCATGAACCGACTGCTGCAGGGCGAGGTCGGCTCGGGTAAGACCGTCGTCGCGCTGCGAGCCATGCTCGCCGTGGCCGACAGCGGCGGCCAGACGGCCCTGCTGGCACCGACCGAGGTGCTTGCCGGGCAACACCTGAGGTCGATCACCACCCTGCTCGGCCCCGATCTCGCGGCCGAACTCATGCCGACGCTGTTGACCGGCAAACTGCCCGTTGCGCAGAAACGCAAGGCGCTGCTGCGCACCGTGTCGGGCCAATCACGAATCGTGATCGGTACCCACGCCCTGCTCAGCGACACCGTGACCTTTTTCGACCTCGGTCTGATCGTGATCGACGAGCAGCACCGATTCGGTGTCGACCAGCGTGAAACCCTCCGGCTGAAAGGTGCCGAACCACCCCACGTGCTCGTCATGACCGCCACGCCGATACCGCGCACCATCGCCATGACCGTGTTTGGCGACCTCGACGTGAGCACCATCCGCATGCTGCCGGCCGGGCGCCAGGGCATCACCAGCATCGTCGTACCGCTGGCCGACCACCCGAACTGGTTTCAACGGATCTGGACCAAACTCGCCGAAGAGCTTGCTCTCGGACGGCAGGGTTTTGTCGTCTGCCCGGCCATTTCCCCCGCTGAGCGTGAAAAAGTCGCGGAAGACGAGACGGCACCATCGCCCGATGACGAGAAGACACCGCTCGCCAACGTGGAGACCGTGCACGAGAAGCTTCGCGGATTCCTGCCTTTGGCCGGATACCGTATCGAGGCCCTGCACGGGCGCATGACGAGCGACGAGAAAGATCGCATCATGCGCTCATTCGCCGCGGGTGAGATCGATGTTCTCGTTGCAACCACGGTCATCGAGGTCGGTGTGGACGTGCCCAACGCTTCGGCCATGGTCGTGCTCGACGCTGACCGGTTCGGTGTCTCGCAGCTGCACCAGTTGCGCGGCCGCGTCGGGCGGGGCGGCGTGCCCGGGCTGTGCCTGCTGGTCACCAACGCCCGGCCGGGGTCGCCGGCCCGACAGCGCATCGGCGACGTCGCCGCGACCCTCGATGGTTTTGTGCTTGCCGAACTCGACCTCGCCCTGCGCCGAGAGGGCAACGTGCTCGGTGATCTGCAATCCGGAGACGGCTCAAAACTGCGCTTTCTGCGGGTGGCGGTCGACGGCGACATGATCGCCGAGGCGCGGCAAGCTGCCCACCACCTGGTGACCAATGATCCGGGCATCCGCACCAACCCGCCCCTGCGCGAGGCGATCGCGCGCCGGCTGAACGACTCCGAACGCACGTGGCTCAACAAAGGTTGAATATGTCAGCTCCAAGCGGATGCACCGGGCAGCACCGCGCAGCCTGTGGCAGTAGGGTGTGTTCATGCGCAGGATCGCCGTTGTCCCTGGATCATTTGACCCCGTCACGCTGGGCCACTTGGACGTGATCGATCGTGCCGCCGGCCTGTTCGACGAGCTCCACGTCCTCGTGGTGCACAACCCCGACAAATCCGCCCTGCTACCGATCAGTCAGCGCGTGTCGCTGCTGGAACAGGCCATCAAAGAAGCCGGGCTCCCGACCAACATCGTCGTCGCCAGCTGGAGCATGGGTTTGCTGGTGGATTACTGCTTGGACGTCGGTGCGAGCGTCCTGGTGAAGGGCATCCGCTCGCAGGTTGATGTGGCCTACGAGACGCCGATGGCGATTGTCAATCGCAATCTGGCCGCGGTAGAAACGGTCTTCCTGCTGCCCGATCCGGCCAACGCCCACGTTTCCAGCTCGCTGGTGCGCCAGGTTGCCGGACTCGGCGGCGATGTCTCGCCCTACGTGCCCAGGGCCGTGGCAGAGTATTTGGAGCGTTCACGCGTATGAACCTCAAACCGATTCGCTCCAACGCGGAACTGGCGTCGGTTCCGTCGGCTGACGCTGCGCCGTTCAAGGGAGTGTCGGCCGTTGACCTCAGCGAGCTGCAAGCCGCTGGGCGCGCGATCATGCGCAATATCGAGACGGTCATCGACGGCAAACATGAAGCCGTACAAATCGCTCTGACCGTGCTGCTGGCCGAGGGGCACCTTCTGATCGAGGACGTACCCGGTGTCGGCAAGACCATGCTCGCCAAGGCCCTCGCCCGGTCCGTTGACTGCACGGTCGGGCGAATTCAATTCACCCCCGACCTGCTGCCCTCCGACGTGACCGGAGTGTCGGTGTTCAACCAGGCCGAGCGCCGATTCGAGTTCAAACCAGGCCCCGTCTTCGCCAACATCGTCATCGGCGACGAGATCAACCGGGCGAGTCCGAAAACCCAGTCCGCGCTGCTGGAATCGATGGAGGAACGCCAGGTCACCGTCGACGGCGTCACTTACCCGCTCGCCCTGCCCTTCACCGTCATCGCCACCCAAAACCCAATCGAGATGGAGGGCACCTATGCTCTCCCGGAAGCGCAACGGGACCGGTTCATGGCGCGTATCTCCATGGGCTATCCCGACACGGAGTCGGAACTCGCGATGCTCGACTCGCGCGACACCAACAGCCCGCTCGCACTGATCTCGGCCGTGGTGTCGGGGGAGGACCTGCGCAACATGATGCACGCGGCACGAGCGGTCTTCGCCTCCAGTGCGGTCAAGGAGTACGCGGTCAATCTGGTGCGGGCCACCCGCGACGACCGCGACCTGCGCCTCGGTGCCAGCCCGCGAGCGACTCTGCAGCTGATTCGTGCTGCGAAGGCGCAGGCCGCGTTGAGCGGTCGGGATTACGTGCTGCCCGACGATATCGACTCGCTCGCCGTGGCCGTCCTGGGTCATCGGATGGTGCCCACCAGCCGGGCGTTGGGGCACCACCACCAAGACAGCGGACCCGTGATCGATGACATCGTGCGTCGAATCCTGGCCGACACTCCCGTGCCGATCGGCAGCGGAGCATCGGCTCGATCCGTAGCGGTGCCGTCCGTAGCGCAGTCGCCGGTGCACGCTGTCCCGCCTCGGCCAGTGAGTTCCACCGGGCAGTCGTAGCCATGAAGCGCCGGGTGAGAGGTTCGGGGCAGGTAGCCAGTACCGACTGGTTCGCGCGTGTGGCTGCCCGATTCGCCACGCGGCTCACCCTGCGCGGGGTGGTCTTCCTGGCAGCCGGAGCCGTCTTGTTCGCCAACGCGATTTTGATCAACAGCCGCGACATTCTGTTCGTGGCCAGCCTCCTGATCATGGCGCCGCTCGTCGCCGCCGGTTACGTCTCGCTCCGCCCGGCGCGGGTCGAGGTCACGCGCGTCTTTCGGCCGCCGATCGTGCCGGTCAGCGGCGAGACCGTCGTTTCTCTGCAGCTGCGCAACCTCTCGGTGACACCGCTCGGCGGCGCTTCGTGGGCCGACACCTCGCCGCCAGGCATTGAGGCGCCGCCAGCGGTCATCCTTCCGTTCGTGAGCCGAAACGGCGCAACCGGCGACAGCGTACGCCTGGAATATTCCATCGTGCCGCGCCACCGCGGCGTCTACGACGTCGGTCCGCTGCGCGTGTCACGTCAAGACCCGTTCGGCTTCGCCCGCAGCGACCGAAACGCCGGAACACCCCACGACCTGATCGTGACGCCACGGGTGACGCCATTGCCCGGCAGCGGCCTCGCCCAGACCAGCAATGACGGTTCGATCCGAGAACTGGTTCGCCAGGCAACCCCCACCTCCGACGAGCTCATTGCCCGCGAATACCGCCCGGGCGACGCCCTGCGCCGCGTGAACTGGCCGGCCACAGCCCGGCACGGCGAAATCATGGTGCGGCAGGAGGAACAGCGCAGCAATCCGGAGGCGCGCATGGTGCTTGACACCACCCTGGCCGGAGCGGCCGGCCTGGGTGCCGGGCATGTCCCACCACATCTCGTGGCCGCATTCGAAGTCGAGATAGATCTGGCGGCATCCGTTGGTGTGCACCTTCTCGACGCCGGTTACCGCCTCGAGGTGATCGAGCTGGGCGCCAGCCAGCTGCTGCCAGGCCACCAACAGACCCTGGGCGGGCTGCACGGCGATGTGCCAGCCAGTTTTCGCGCCCCCGGCGGCGACCGCGCACTGCTCGAGGCCCTCGCAGGCGTGGTTCCGGTACCGTGGCCGAGCCGCAGCGTTCGTCTGGCCGCCTCACGCCGGGCACCGGTGCGCGCTGCCCTGCGTGGCGCGCAACAATCTCTGCCGACGTTCGCGATGCTCGTGAGCGTGTCCGAAGCGGATGTCGACGACCTGGTGCACCTCGCCCGTCACTGCGAGCCCGCCGTCGCGTTCGTGCAGCGCACCGTCAGCGGTATCGCCCGAGAACGTCTGCAGGACGCCGGCTGGCGCTGTCTGGAGCTTGCCACGGCCGACGACCTTGAAGATGCGTGGAACAACGTGAGCGGGGATCGAGGTGCCGGTCATGACTAGCGTGGCCACCAAGCGGGCACCGGCCGCGGATTCGCTGGCGACGCCGACCGCGGCACGCCCCAGCGGTCCGGCGCGCCGTCGGCAGGGCGGGCGTGATGCCGCGCTCTGGCCGCTGGCCCTCAGCCTGTTGTTGTTGCTCCTCATCAGCTGTGCTGCGCTGGGGCCGCTGCTTCGAGGCAGCGCCTGGTGGTGGGTCTGCGCGATGGTCGGCGCCGTCGTGCTGATCGGCGCGGCGCTGTTTCGCCGCCTTGGGCTGCCGCGCGCGGTCATCCCGGTAGCGAACGCCCTAATGCTGGTCGGCACGATGACGTTGTTATTCGCTGGCGGCACCGGCCTGTTCTGGCTCATTCCGACATCGCAAACCATCGGTGTGTTCGGCGGGTTGATCACTGACGGTGGGGCCTCGATCGCCCAGCAGAGCACGCCGGCCGAAGTGACCCTCGGTATCCTCTTTCTGCTGGCCGGCGGCACCGGACTGATCGCTATTTTCATGGACCTGCTCGCTCTGACGCTGCGCTGGCCCGCCCTCGGCGCTGCGTTCGCACTCGTACCACTCCTGGCGCCGGGCTTCGTCATCGACGATGGGGCTGATATCGCCACTCTCGTCGTGGCCGCGATCGCATTTTTGTTGCTGTTGCGGGTTGATGTGTACGTGCGTCGCACGCAGGCGGCCAGGCATCCGCCGACCGGTGCGGGCGCGCCGCGTGCCTACCGGCCGGAGCGGTCGCGTGGTCCCGGTGCGATCGGGGGAGCACTCATGGTGGGAGCCCTGACCATCGTGGGTGCGCTGATTTTGAGCGCGGTCGCCCCGGCGTTTAGCGCCGGAGGCCTGGTCACGGCCCGGCCCGGCGGCTTATTGTTCGGCAGCGGGGTGAGCCCCATGATCAATCTGGGGCAAGACCTGCGGCGGCCCAAGGCCGGACCAGCCTTTCACTACACTTCGACCGGCACCGAGCAACCCTATTTCACCCTGCTCACCCTCGACGAGGTCATTGGACTGACCTGGACGGCACGCATCGACGGGGCCGACACCCGCAATACCGTCGACGACATTGCGAGACCGTTCGGTCTCGACGCCAGTGTGAAGACCGAGGAGGCATCGGCCTCGGTCGTGATCGACGGCGTCAACAGCCATTGGCTGCCCGCACCGGCCCGCGCGACCAGCGTCGACGGGCTGTCCGGCAGCTGGTATTGGGACAGCCGCACCCGGGCGATCGCGAGCACCACCGCGAGCACCCTCAACCAGAAGTACACGGTGTCATCGTTAGAAATCAAGCCCACCGCCGACCAACTGCGTGTCTCCGGCACCGACTACCCGGCGAGCGTTATCGGCAATCTGCAACTCCCAATCGATCCGCCGCCGATCATCGAGGAGACGGCACGGCAGGTGACGGCGGGCGCCACGTCGAGCTACGACGCCGCAATTGCCATGCAGAAGTATCTGCGCAGCAGCGCCTTCACCTACGACACCGACGCACCCGTTGAAGACGGTTACGACGGAGGCGGGGTCGACGTCATCGGAGCGTTCCTGAAGGCCAAACGCGGCTACTGCGTGCATTTCGCCTCAGCTATGGCCGCGATGGCACGCACCCTCGGCATTCCTTCGCGGGTTTCGCTCGGTTATCTGCCCGGCGTCAAATCGCAGGATCTCGCGCAGGGTCTCGGACAGTACAACGTTGATTCGCACGACCTGCACGCCTGGCCGGAGCTGTATTTCGTCGGTATCGGCTGGGTGAAATTCGAACCGACCCCCGGCCGCGGCACCGTACCCAACTACGAGCAGACAGCGGATGCCGGCACGCCGACGACCATACCCGGTGCGCCCGGCGCTCCGAGCGCCCCCGGCCTCAGCGCCGACCGGCTGGCCGACGATTCCGCCCTCGAACGCCAAACGGCAGTGCCGAGCACAGACTCCGCCTATCTGCTGGGCATCGTCGGGGTCAGCGCACTGGGATTGGTGCTGCTGCTTGTGCCCGGCGGCGCAAGACTGATGCTGCGTCGCACGCGGGTGCGCCGCATCCGTTCCAAAGACGCCGGCGGGGTCCTGGCCTGGACTGAACTGCAGCACACCAGCCTCGATCACGGCATACCGGTACCGATTACCGAAACTCCCCGAGCCTTCGCCGGGCGCCTGGAGAGGCTCGGAAGGCTCGATCCGGCGTCGTCGCAGGCACTTGAACGGGTGCTCCTGGCGTTGGAGCGCTCGCGGTTCGACCGGTCGCATGCGTGGGTAGAAACCCTGGCCGACGATCTGACCCTGGTGCTGCGGGCGCTGCACGAGAACGCGAGCGTCGGCATCCGCTTGCGGGCCACGTTCGCGCCCACCTCATTGTTCGCCGCCCTGGGAACGGTGCTGCGCGGAGAGCGTCGCGCGCGCGCGATGTCTCCCTGAACGGAGCACCCACGCGCAGCGCGTACAATTCATGACCGTGACTAAGTTCAAGAAGACGCCGTACACACTCGACGTGCGTGACCTCATCAACCGGCCGGGCACCATGCAGGAACGCCACCTCGACATTGTGGTGCCCGACGACCTCGGCGCTGGCCTCGTGGCCGTGAAAGCCGGGTCGACCCTGTCGACCGAGCTGCGCCTCGAGGCGATGCACGAGGGAATCCTGGTGAGTATCGAGGTGTATGCGCGAGCTCTCGGCGAGTGTGGTCGGTGCCTCAAAGACATCGACCTGCCGGTTCGAGTTCAGTTTGCCGAGCTTTTCGGTTATCCTCAGGAGGAAGCCTTCGAGTTTGAGATTTTGGACGACCATGTCGATTTGGAATCTTTGATCCGGGACGCGGTAGTGTTATCACTTCCGTTCCAGCCAGTATGTCGGCGGGATTGCCCTGGTCTTGACAGTGAGACCGGGCAGCCGCTTGCCGAACTACCGGAACTCGTTTCCGACGATGCGCCCGATCCCCGGTGGTCAGCGCTTGCGGGGTTCACGGCTTCCACAGACAAAGACATGGGTGTCCACACCCATGTTTCAGACAGCAGAGAAGAGAAGTAGTCATGGCAGTTCCGAAGCGCAAGATGTCGCGTTCCAACACCCACTCGCGTCGCGCGCAGTGGAAGGCCACGCCTCCCACCCTCGTGAAGACCATGGAGGGCGGCAAGGTCGTCTACAGCCTGCCGCACCGCGCCAAGGTTGTCACCGACTCCACCGGCACCCCGATGTTCATGGAATACAAGGGCCGTAAAGTCGCCGACATCTAACACACCTCTTCTCGATCGGCCGGAACTGGGCCGATGAAGCTGTATTGATGAAAATGTGTCGATGAAAAGTGTGAACACCGAGCGGTCGCCACTGCTGGCGACCCTCGGTGTGCAGATTGAACCGGTGATTTTGGAGCTTGCTCTGACCCACCGGTCTTTTGCGTACGAAAACGGTGGCATTCCGACCAATGAGCGCCTGGAATTCCTCGGTGACTCGATTCTGGGCCAAGCCGTCACGGTGATGCTGTATCGCACCTACCCCGCCCTCGACGAGGGCCACCTCGCCAAGCGTCGGGCCAGCCTGGTGTCGACGGCCGCGCTCGCCCAGATCGCCCGCGGTCTGGGCCTGGGTGAGCACATTCGCCTCGGTCGTGGTGAAATCCTGACCGGGGGGCGTGACAAGGCGTCCATCCTGGCCGACACCGTGGAAGCGCTCATCGGCGCGACCTATCTCGATGCCGGCGGGGACGTTGCCACGGCGTTCGTGCTGCGCCTGATCCAGCCACTTCTGGCCGAACCAGGCCACTTCGGTGTGTCGATGGACCCGAAAACGAGCCTGCAGGAGCTCGCCGCGAGTGTGGGCGTCGGCATCCCCGTCTACACGATCGAAGCCAGCGGCCCCGATCACTCCAAGGAGTTCGTCGCGACCGTCACCGTCGGCTCGGTAGTGACCGCCCAGGGTGTTGGCCCGAGCAAGAAGTTCGCCGAGATGGCCGCGGCCCGCGACGCCATCGACCGGCTCAACGCGCTCTAACCTCGCAGTCATGCCAGAACTACCCGAAGTCGAGGTCGTGCGCGCCGGTTTGCAACCGGCTGTCACCGATGCCCGGGTCACCGGCGTCGAAATCTTCGACGAACGCTCCCTGCGCCGGCACGTGCCGGCATCCGGGTTGTTCGCTGACCAGCTGCGCGGGCACCGCATTCTCGCCGCCGTGCGTCGCGGTAAGTTTCTGTGGCTTCCCCTCGACAGCGGGCGGGCACTGGTGATCCACCTCGGCATGAGCGGCCAGGTGCTGCTGCGCACACCGGGAGCTGCGTTGGATCGCATGTTGCGTATCCGCTTGACACTCGAGCACCCAAGCCACGGCGAACTGTGGGTCAATTTCGTTGACCAGCGCATCTTCGGCAGCATGGCCGTCGACGCCATGGGCCCGACCAGCGACGGACTACCGGCCGGCTATTCGGGAACGGTCGAAGCGGATGCCACCTGGCAGCACCGTATTCCGTCGCAAGTGGCGCACATTGCCCGCGACCCGATCGACCCGTCGTTTTCTTCGAACCTTTTCTTCGCCGCCCTGGCGCGTAAGAACACCGGGATCAAGCGGGCACTGCTCGACCAGAACCTGATCAGCGGCATCGGTAATATCTACGCGGACGAAGCCCTGTTCGCCGCGCGCATCCACTATGTGCAGCCCGCCGCGTCGCTGTCGCCAGTGAAAGCTGTGGCATTGCTCGCGGCCGTACGCACCATTCTGCACCGCGCTCTCGCCGAGGGGGGCACGAGCTTCGATGCCCAGTACGTGAATGTGAACGGCCAATCCGGCTATTTTGCGCACAGCCTGGAGGCCTACGGCCGGCAGGGCACGCCGTGCTCGCGCTGCGGCACCCTGATCGTGCGCGAGCAATTCATGAACCGCGGCTCGCACTTCTGCCCACGCTGCCAGCGCCTGCGCTGACGGTTCCTACATTCGAGGACCTGGACGGCCTGCCGGATCCGATGGGGACGCCGCCGCCGCGCCTTTCCACCGGCGGCCTCAGCGGGCTGCGGCGTCACGCTGCTGTCGTTGCGCTGCTGTTGTTGCGTTGCACTGAAGGTAGGTGTGGTGCGGCCCGGCGAAAGCTGCCGTCTGCGGCGCCACAATCAGTCCGAAAGCGGTCCAACGCGCGGCGATGATCGCTGCTGTGTGCGCCACACTTCGTAAGAAGCGGATGTGCCGGCTCCTGTCGGTGGGGCGCGGTACCGTTGGCTTAGCCCGGGCTTCGTCCTCGTGGCAGGCCGATCGAAAGGGTGCCCGTTGTATCTGAAGAGCCTCACCCTCAAGGGGTTCAAATCGTTCGCGCAGCCGACGACGTTCGCGTTCGAACCCGGAGTCACCTGCGTCGTCGGTCCAAACGGGTCGGGTAAGTCCAATGTGGTCGATGCCCTGGCCTGGGTGATGGGCGAGCAGGGCGTGAAAACGCTGCGCGGCGGCAAAATGGACGACGTCATCTTCGCTGGCACGTCGACCCGCGGCCCGCTCGGCCGGGCCGAGGTCATTCTCACCATCGATAACTCCGATGGCGCGCTGCCGATCGAGTACTCCGAAGTCACCATCTCGCGCACCCTGTTTCGCAACGGCGCGAGTGAATACGCTATCAACGGGCGGACCTGCCGGCTGCTCGACGTGCAGGAACTACTCAGTGACTCCGGTCTCGGCCGCGAGATGCACGTCATCGTCGGGCAGGGACAGCTCGATGCGGTACTGCGCGCCAGCCCGGAGGAACGCCGTGGCTTCATTGAAGAAGCGGCCGGCATTCTCAAACATCGGCGCCGCAAAGAAAAAACCCTGCGCAAGCTCGATGCCATGCAGATCAACCTCACCCGGCTGAGCGATCTCGCGGGGGAGATTCGCCGCCAGCTCAAGCCACTCGGTCACCAGGCCGACATCGCCAGGGAAGCGCAGACCATCGCCGCCGTCGTGCGGGACGCCCGCGCCCGTTTGCTCGCCGACGACGTGGTCACGCTGAAGCTTGCGCTCGACGTCCACAATCGCACCGAGAGCGAACGGCATACCGAACGGGTCGTGCTGCAGGAGCAGTTCTCGCAGAAACAGGGGCGTTTGCGGCGGCTCGAGCTCGCTCAGGTCGGCGATGCCGTCGATCTGGCCCGCCGCACCGGTTATGGCCTTGAATCGGTGCAGGAACGCCTGCGCGGCTTGTTCACCCTCGCCAACCAGCGGCTGGCCCTGCTGGGTTCGCAGGTCGAGGCGACCGGTCTCGTATCGAGTGTCACGCCCACCCTGCTGAAGGAGGCCGCGGCCGAGGTCGAGCAGTTGCACGCGAGCATCGGGGTGGCCGGCATCGCCTGGAACAGTGCCCGCGCGCAGAGCGCGGCCGTCCGGTCGCGACTCGACGCGGTCGACGCAGACATTTCGGCGCAGGCCGCGCTCGTTTCCAGGCACGACCTCGAAATTTCCCACTTGACCGGCCAGTCCGAGACGGCCGCGTCGCGGCTCGCGGCCGTGCGCGGCGAACAATTGCGGCAGCAGAATGCCCTCGACGCGGCGACCGACCGCAGCGAGAACGCGCGGGAGCAACTCGACCAGCTGCAGACCATAGCGCCGGCTGGTGCACCCGATTCGGTCGACCTGTCCGCAGCTTTCGCACTGGCGCAGGCCGCGGCGCACCGCGTTGAGGCCGCGGTGGAACGCCTGCGCGATGAGTTGCACCAGCACGAGCGGGACCGCGACACCCAAGCGGCCCGGCAGGGCGCGTTTTGCCTCGCGCTCGACCAGAAAGACGGCTCATCCGCCCTGCTCGACGCGCAGCCGGCAGGTATTCGCGGCCTGGTCGCCGACCATGTGCGGGTGCAGCCCGGTTTCGAAGCGGCGATCGCCGCCGCGCTCGGCTCCCTCGCCGACGCCGTGCTCGCTGAGAATCGCTCCGCCGCCCTCGCTGCGATCGTGCAGGCCGAGCGTGACGACTTCGGGCGCGTAGAACTGGTCCTGGCCGACGGCAAAGTCACCGCCGCACCGACCAATGATCTGGGTGCGCGGCCGGGCATCCGCTGGGCGACGTCGGTCGTCGACGGCCCGGCCGGGGTGCACGGACTGCTCGCCCAGACCGTTATCGCCGACGACCTCACCGTGGCCCGTGCCACAGAACTACCCGACGGCCTCACCGTCATCACGCTCGCCGGTGAGGTACTGAGCCCCTGGGTTGTGCGCGGAGGATCCGGCGCGCGGCAGAGCAAGCTCGAACTCGTCGCCGAACGTGACACCGCCACCGAGAAGCTTGCGGCCGTCACCTCGCTGATCGAGCGCGTACGCGCCGATTTCACCGAACAGCGCACACTGCTGCAGGCGTGCAAAGAGCAGTCGGTCAGCGCGCGCGCCGCACTGCGCGCCTTCGAAACCCAACTCGCCGCGCACACCGAACGTCGCGGACGCCTTATGGTACAGGCGGCTGCCGCCGACGCCGACGTCGACCGGGTCTCGGCCGCGCTGCAGCTGGCGAGCAGCGCTGTCGCCGAAGCCGGGGCCATCGCAGCCCGAGCCGGTGCCGCTCTCGTCGCCGCCCGGTCGCAGCCACGACCCATCCTCGACGCGACCGTGCGCGACGCGCTCGACACCGAACTCGAGGCCGCCCGCGAGACCGAGGTCGAGACCAGGCTGCAGGTGGAAACCGCCCGCGAACGCGTGCGCGCGGGCGAACTGCACGTGGTGACCATGACGCAGCAGCTCGAAGCTGACCGAACGGTCGCCGCCGCGGCGGCTCGTCGGGCCGTCATTCGCCGCCGACAGGTAGATTCCGCCTCCCGCGTCGCCGAGGCGCTTCCGGCCGTGCTCGCCTCGGTCGACCGCTCGGTCGCCGAGGCGCGGCTTCGTCTCGCCAGCGCCGAAGCGGAGCGAACGAGCCAAAACACCGAGCTGCAGCAGTTGCGTCGTGATGAGAACACGCTGCGTGAGCGTCTCGCCTCGATCACAGAGAACGTGCACGTCCTCGAGCTTGAGATCTATGAGAAGAAGCTGCACCTTTCGGCCCTGCTCGAACGGGCCGGCAGCGAATTGGGACTGACCGAAGACGTACTTGTCGGCGAATATGGGCCCGATCAGCTGATTACGCCCGATGGCGTCCGTTTCGTTCGGGCCGAACAGCAGAAACGGTTTGTGGTCGCCGAACGCAAGCTCGGCCAGCTCGGCCGGGTCAACCCCCTTGCACTCGAAGAATTCGCGGCGCTCGAGCAGCGTCACCGGTTTCTCACCGAACAGCTCACCGACCTCACCGAGACCCGCAGCGACCTGCTCACCATCATCGCCGACATCGACGAGAAGATGCAGACCATCTTCTCGAACGCGTTCGACGACACCCGGGCAGCTTTCGCCGAGGTGTTCCCGGTGCTGTTTCCCGGCGGAAGTGGCAGCATCTGGCTCACCGACCCCGACGACCTGCTCGCGACCGGCATCGAGGTATCGGTGAAACCGGCCGGCAAGAAGATCGAACGTCTCTCGTTGCTCTCCGGTGGGGAACGCTCGCTCGCCGCCGTCGCGCTGCTGATTGCCATCTTCAAGGCTCGCCCGAGCCCGTTTTATATCATGGACGAGGTGGAAGCGGCCCTCGATGACGCCAATCTCGGCCGACTGTTGACCATCTTTGAAGACCTGCGCGAGACCAGCCAGCTCATCGTCATCACCCACCAGAAGCGCACCATGGAGATAGCGGATGCCCTCTACGGCGTCAGCATGCGGCACGACGGTGTTTCTGCCGTCATCGGCCAGCGCGTTGCGACGCGCGCTGACCAGCGGGAGCCTGCTACCGCGAGCTAACCGTCCGGCGTCTGCGTGCCTGGCCCGCCAGCTTCTGACACGACACGACTCGATCGCGGGCGGCTGCGATACCAGAATATGGCCGCGCATCCGGCGGCGCCCCGCCGCCCCTTTCGAGTCAGGCTGGCTCGGTGACCTGCGGCGGCAGCGCGGAGATGACGGGGTGGTCCTTGGCGAGCACGCCGACCTTGGCGGCTCCGCCCGGGGAGCCGATGTCGTCGAAGAATTCGACGTTGGCCTTGTAATAGTCGGCCCATTGTTCGGGCAGGTCGTCTTCGTAGTAGATGGCCTCGACCGGGCAGACCGGTTCGCAGGCTCCGCAGTCGACGCACTCGTCCGGATGGATATAGAGGGAGCGTTCGCCCTCATAAATGCAGTCCACCGGGCATTCGTCGATGCAGGCACGATCTTTCACATCGACGCAGGGCAGAGCGATCACATAGGTCACAGGGTCAGCAACGCTTCCGTGCGCGAGATCGAAACCTGTTCCGCGCGGGAGACGACCTTCACCCGTTCGCGACCCGGAGTGACCTCGTCGAGGCTGCCGAGCATCAGTTCGTGGGCATCGAGAGCCTGCCAGCCGGCCCAGGTCGTGAACTCTACCCCGCGTTCCTCGAGCAGTGCCAGGATTGCATCCGCCGTGCCCACGGCCGTACCCCCGGCGAACAGCACCGGCAGGTCGGCCACAAGCCGGGTCACGGTCTCGAGGGCGTCGCCCTTGGTGTGCCCGATGAGGCCGACCGGGCCGCGCTTGATCCACCCGGTGGCGTACAGTCCCGCGATCGGCTCGCCGGCCGCGTCGAGCACCCGCCCGCCGTCGTTGGGAATGACACCGCGCACGGCGTCGAACGGTACCTCGGTCAGCGCGCTGCCCCGGTAGCCGATCGCGCGATAGACGGCCTGTACCGGGTAGTCGACGACCTGCCCGGTCGCCCGCACGCCGCCGTCTCCGGTGTGTTCGGTGCGTTCAAAGCGGATGCCTTCCACCCGACCGTCTCCGTACACCTCGACCGGTGCGTGCAGAAAGTGCAGGTGCAGGCGACGCGAGGCGCCAAGTGGAGCCTTGGTGAGCCATCCGTTCAGCGTGCGGGTCATGATCTTGATCTGGTTGTTGCTGGCGACGAGCTGTTCACTGTGCGAATCGGGTGTGAAATCCTCGGCATAGACCACGAGGTCGACATCGGGAATGTCGGCGAGTTCCCGGAGCTCGATCGGGGTGAATTTCACCTGCGAGGGCCCGCGACGACCGAATACGTGCACGTCGGTGACCGGAGATCCGGCGAGGCCGGCGTAGACGGAGGCGGGAATGTCGGTGGTGAGCAGGTCGTCGGCGTGCTTGGCGAGAATGCGGGCCACGTCGAGGGCGACGTTGCCATTGCCGATGACCGCCACGTCGGTTGCGTCGAGCGGCCATTCCAGGGGGACGTCGGGGTGGCCGTCATACCAGGAAACGAAGTCGGCGGCGCCGAACGATCCGGGCAGGTCGATGCCGGGAATGACGAGGGGGGCGTCGAGAATGGCGCCGGTCGCGAAAATGACCGCGTGGTAGTGCTCGCGCAGATCGGTGAGGCTCAGGTCGGTGCCATACGTCACGTTACCGATGAAGCGGATCGTGTCGGCGTCGAGCATCTCCTGCAACGACTTGACGATGCCCTTGATACGCGGGTGGTCGGGGGCGACGCCGTAGCGAATCAGCCCGTATGGTGCGGGCAACGCATCGAACAGGTCGATGGCCACGGTGTGGCCGGCCTCGACCACGAGCCGGTTCAGAATGTTACCAGCGTAGATGCCGGCCGGGCCGGCGCCGATGATGGCGACACGCAGGGCAGAGGGAGCGGGGGTCATATTGTGCCTTTCAACAGCGCAAGCTTTCACGAAAGAAGAAGAGTGGATGCGCGCGGTCAGCGCAGGCCGGCGGCCATCAGCCCGCGACGGCGCAGCAGGCGACGTTCGATCGGAGCGAAGACGACGAGCTCGACCAGGATGCCGACGAACAGGATCACCAGGATCGTGGCGAGCACGCCGGACAGGTCGGCGAGAACACGGCTCTGGTCGAGCATCGAACCGAGGCCGAAACCGATCGTCCCGCCCTGGGTGATGATCTCGGCCGCCATCAGGGAACGCCAGGCGAAGGCCCAGCCCTGCTTGAGGCCGGAGAAATAGCCCGGCAGGGCGGCCGGCAGTACGACCAGGGTAGCCATCTCGAAGCGTGAGGCTCCGAGTACCGTGCCGACGCGGCGCAGCTGCGGCGGAATCTGGTCGACCCCCGAGACGAGCCCGTTGGCGATCGAGGGTACGGCGCCCATCAGGATGACGAAGAAGACGGTGGCGTCGGTGAGGCCGAACCAGATGATCGCGGCGGGCACCCAGGCGACCGAGGGGAGCACCTGCAATCCAGACAGCAGCGGGCCGACGGCGCGTCGCACCGGGCGGCACTCGGCAAGCAACAACCCGATCGGGGTGCCGATGGCGACGGCGAGAAGGAAGCCGAGCCCGCCTCGTTCGAGACTCGTCGTGACAGCGAGCTGCAGGCGGTCGCTGTTCCACGCACTGGCTAACGCGCCGAACACGTCGAGGGGACCGGGGATCAGGTCGGGGCGGGGTTTGGCGATCACAATGTAGACCTGCCAGGCCGCGACGAGGGCCACAAGCAGCAGAATCGGCGGCACCACACCGTCGAGGGTGCGGCGGAAGGCGCCGCGGGGCGTTTCGGGAACGGCCTGCAGCGAATCCAGGCCGGCTTCGAGGCGCCGGAGTTCGTCGTGGCCGGTGTCGTGAACCCTGGCGGTGGCAGCCTGCGGATCAAGCGGCATTTTGGCGGATTTCCTCTCGCAGCTGGTCGGTGATCTCGTCGCCCAGGCGGGCGACTTCGGGGGATTCGATGCGGCGTGAGCCGGTGTCGGCGATGGTCCACTCGTTGACGATGCGACCGGGGCGTGACGACATCAGGAGGATGCGTTCGCCCAGCCGGGCCGCTTCCCGCACGTTGTGGGTGACGAAGACGATGGTGCGACCGGTCTGACGCCAGACCCGTTCCAACTCCTCGTGCAGCAGGTCACGGGTGATCGCGTCGAGGGCGGCGAACGGTTCGTCCATGAGCAGCACCTTGCGGTCCTGCGCGAGCGAGCGGGCCAGGGCCACGCGTTGGCGCATCCCGCCGGAGAGCTCGTGCGGGCGTTTGTCGGCGGCATCGGCCAGATTGACCAGGTCGAGCAGCTCGAGGGCTTCGCTGCGACGTTCCCCGCGGGGCACCCCGCGCAGCTTGAGGGCGAGCTCCACATTGCGACCGGCGGTCAGCCACGGAAACAGGGCAGCGTCCTGGAACATGACGGCGGCCTTGCCGCTCGCCACGGTGACGGCGCCCTCGGTCGGCTTCTCCAGTCCGGCGATGATGTTCAGCAGCGTGGACTTGCCGCATCCGCTTGCCCCGAGCAGGCAGACGAACTGGCCGGCCTCGATCGTCAGGTTGATGTCGTCGAGCACGAGCGGGCCGGTGCCGTAGCGCTTGCCAAGGGCATCGATCGTGATCGCGGCCGGCTCGAGCGCAGCGGCGGCCGGGATTGTGGCAGCGGACACGTTGGTGAGGGAAGTCACGGTGACACTTCCGACCCGGCGCCCGAGCCGTCGCCGCCGCGGGTGGGTTCACCGGGGGCGGTGACGATGCCGGCGGCGAGGGTTGCGCCGTCCTGCGGGTGGATCACGAGGAACGCACCGGAGCGGCGGTTCAAAGAGTAGCGCTCGACCGGCAGATCGCGTGACAAGCGGATGCTCGCCTGCCCGATATCGTTCACGGCGAGAGTCCTGGCCGGTTCAACAGCCAGTGTCGTCAGGTCGAGCCGGCCGGTGACCTCGCTGATCAGGGCCTGCATGACCGTCGTGCCGAACTTCACCAGCACGCGGGCGCCAGGGGCGAGCGGGCGCGGGTCGAGCCAGAACAGGTCGGCTTCGAGGGTGCGGGTGATCGGCGGCAGGGTGTCGACGGCGGCGATCACCGCGCCGCGGGCCACATCGAGGTCGTCGGCCAGGCGCAGCGCGATCGACTGCGGAGCGAAGGCCTCGTCAAGAGCGACGCCGGCGAAGTCGATGCCGGTGACCGTGCTGGTGCCGCCGCCGGGCTCGACGCTCACGGTGTCGCCGACCTTGATGCTGCCGCTCGCGACCTGCCCGGCGTAAGCCCGGTAGTCGCGGTAGGAGTCGGTGAGCTCGGGGGCCACGACGACCGCGCCCTGCGGGCGCAGCACGAGCTGTACGGGCAGGCGAAACGCCTCGGTGGCCTGGCCACGCTCGTCGAGGTCGTCGATCACGGTGAGCGTTTCGAGCAGTTCGAGCAGGCTCGGCCCGTCGTACCAGGGGGTGCGCTCGGAGCGGTCGACGACGTTGTCGCCGACCAGCGCCGACACGGGAATGACCAGCACTTCAGCGATGCCCAGTTCGGCGGTGACCAGTCGAACGCTGGCCTCCACCTCACGATAGGCGGCCTCGTCGTAATCCAGCAGGTCGATCTTGTTGACCGCGACGATCACATGCGGCACGCGCAGCAGGGCGACGACACTGAGGTGCCGGCGGGTCTGCTCGAGCACCCCCTTGCGGGCGTCGATGAGCATGATGACGGCATCCGCTGTGGTGGCGCCGGTGACCATGTTCCGTGTGTACTGTACGTGGCCGGGGCAGTCCGCCAGAATGAACGAGCGGGCGGGCGTCGCGAAGTAGCGGTAGGCCACGTCGATGGTGATGCCCTGTTCGCGTTCCGCGCGCAGGCCGTCGGTCAGCAGGGCGAAGTCGATTCCGCCGCTCTCGCCGCCGAAGCCGCGCTCGGTGGAGGTGCGGGTGACCGCTTCGAGCTGGTCGGCGAGGATGGCCTTCGAGTCGTGCAGCAGCCGGCCAACGAGGGTGGACTTGCCGTCGTCGACCGAGCCGGCCGTCGCGAAGCGAAACAGGGTGCCTTCGGGAGCGGCGACAGCGGCTTCGCTGGCGAGAATCTGAGTCTCAATGGTGAGTGTCATGCGTTTATTCCGTTCCCAATCCGCCGGCCGAGACCGGTTCTTCGGCGTGCTTGGCCAGTACGGCGTTCAGCAGTGCCACGTTGAACAGACCGTTCAGGTCGCCGTCCTTGCCGATGCCGGCCTTGACCGCCTCGGCGAGCGAGATCGGAAAGGTCGACGCCAACGGGTCGACATTGAATTTCACTTCGGTCAGGGCGCGGGCCAGCACGTCGTCGGCCAGAGCCTTGCCGGTGTCGGCCGTGAGTTTCGCGTTGATGACGGTCGCTGCGTCGGCCGGGTGCTGGGTGAGCCAGTCGACCGCGGTGACGTGCCCTTCGAGCAGGGCGCTCACGGTGTCGGGGTGCTCCTCGAGAAAGGCCTTGCGCACGAGCAGCACGGTCGTGGGAAAGTCGCCGTTCTCCCACAGGTCTGCTTCGTTCACGAGAACGTGGCCTCCGGCCTCGAGCACGAGTCGGGACACCCACGGTTCGGGCAGCCAGGCGCCGTCGATCTTGCCACTCTGGAACAGGGTCAGGGTCTGCGCGTTCTCTGTCGGGGAGACATTGACCTCGCCGCCGCCGGTCGTACTGGTCGTGTAGCCCTCATCATTGAGCCAGGAACGCAGGGCGACATCCTGGGTATTACCGAGCTGCGGGGTGGCGAGGATGGTGCCGGCCAGGTCGGCCGCGTTGTCGATGCCGTCACGCACGACGAGTGCGGCACCTCCGCTGGCAGCTCCGGCCACGATGACGGCCGACTCGCCGCGGCTCTGGATGAACGTGTTCACCGCTGGACTCGGGCCGATGTAGGCGGCGTCGATGGCGCCGGCGCTGAGCGCCTCAACGGCGGCCGGGCCGGCGTTGAAGATCTGGGTGCTCAGTTTCGTGTCGCCGAGGGCATCCGCGAAGTAGCCGTTCTGCAGCCCGACGAGCGCTGCGGCGTGGGTGACGTTGTCGAAGTAACCCAGGCGAAGTTCGGCGGCTGGACCCTGGTCGGTGGCGGGCTCGGTGCTGGCCGTGGCGGCGCATCCACCGAGCAGAAGTGACGTTCCCAGCATGAGGGCGCCCAAACGGAGCATATTCTTCATTAGAAATATCCTTCCTTTTTGCGGTCTTCCATGGCGGCCTCGGAGATGCGGTCGTCGGCGCGGGTCGCGCCGCGTTCGGTGATGGTGCTCACTCCCACCTCGCGGACGACATCGGCAACGGATGCCGCTGCCGAGTCGACCGCGCCGGTGCAGCTCATATCGCCCACCGTGCGGTAGCGCACGGTGCGAAGTTCGATCGTCTCGTCGGCCCGTGCCGGGCTGACCGGGCTGACGGCGCGCCACATGTCGTCGCGGCGGTAGACCTCACGCTCGTGGGCGTAGTAGAGCGGGGGCAGTTCGATGTTCTCGCGTTCGATATAGCGCCAGACGTTGAGTTCGGTCCAGTTGCTGATCGGGAAGGCGCGCACGTGCTGTCCCACGGTGTGGCGGCCGTTGTAGAGGTTCCACAGTTCGGGGCGTTGGTTGCGCGGGTCCCACTGCCCGAATTCGTCGCGCAGCGAGAGGATGCGCTCCTTCGCACGCGCTTTGTCTTCGTCGCGACGGGCACCGCCGAAGACGGCGTCGTGCCGACCGGCTGCGATGGCGTCGAGCAGAGGGAGGGTCTGCAGGGGGTTGCGGGTGCCATCGGCGCGTTCCGCCAGGCGGCCGTCGGCGATGTAATCCTCGACCTTGGCGACGGTCAGGCGTACGCCGTGCGCGGCGACGGTCTTGTCACGAAACTCGAGCACCTCGGGAAAGTTGTGACCGGTGTCCACGTGCAGCAGGGAGAACGGAATCCTGCCGGGCCAGAACGCCTTCGCGGCGAGGTGCAGTACGACGACGGAGTCCTTGCCGCCGCTGAACAGCAGTACGGGGCGTTCGAACTCGGCGACGACCTCGCGGATGATGTGGATCGCTTCACTCTCGAGCACATCAAGTTCGGACAGGCGGTGTGAAGTTGCGATGGTCATAGGTGGAGCCCGCATTCTGTCTTCTCGAGGGTGGCCCAGCGGCCGGAACGGGGATCGGCACCCGCCGCGACGGGCTGGGTGCAGGGGGCACAGCCGATGGAGGGGTAGCCCTGGGAGAGCAGCACGTTCACGGGAACGTGGTGCCGGGTGGCGTAGTCCATGAGCTCGTCGTAACTCCAGGCGGCGACCGGGTTCACCTTGACCAGGCCGTTGCGTTCGTCCCAGATGACGAGCGGCGTGTTGGCGCGGGTGGGTGCTTCATCGCGGCGTACACCGGTGAACCAGAGTTCGTAGCCGCCGAGTGAGCGCTGCAAGGGTTCGACCTTACGCATCGCGCAGCAGGCATTGGGATCCCGGGCGAACAGCTCGGCGCCATGCTCGGCGTCCTGCTCCGGCACCGTCGTCAGCGGCAGCACGTCGACGACGGTGACCGCCAAGGTCGCCGCGACGGCGTCGCGAGTCTCATAGGTTTCGGCGAAATGATAGCCGGTATCGAGAAAGAGCACGTCGATGCCGGGCAGCTGCTGCGACACGATCTCGGGCAGCACCGCGTCGGCCATGGAGCAGGCGACGGCCACGGCGTCGGCGCTGAAGTTTCGGGCGACCCAGGCGATGACCTCGGCGGCGGTGGCCTCACGGCCGTTGGCTGCGGCGGCCTGAGCGAGTTCGGCCGAACCCTGCTCGGCGAGGGCTTGCAGCTCGGCGGCCGGCCGGCGCTCCGGCAACGCACGAGCGGGCGCAGCGGATGCCGCGGGGCTGTTGCTGCGAGCGCGCGCGTTCAGGTTGATGGCGCTCATTTGAGGTCCTCCTCGTCGGCGCGGTGCGCCCACTGGGCAAAGGTTTCGTCGTTGGTGCGGGCGGCCAAAAAGCGCCGCACGAGGCGTTCGACGTAGTCGGCGAGGTCTTCGGCGGTCACCTTGAGGCCGCGCACGGTGCGGCCGAGACCGGCCTCGTCGCGGTCGACGGAGGCGAGTCCGCCTCCGAGGTGCACCTGGAAGCCGGGGGTGGAGCCGCCGTTGCCGTCCGGCAGCAGCTGGCCCTTCAACCCGATGTCCGCGGTCTGGATACGGGCGCAGGAGTTCGGGCATCCGTTCACGTGCAGGGTGATGGGGTGCGGGGCGTCGATGTCGGCGAGGCGCTGTTCAAGCTCGAGGATGGCATCCGTTGCGGACTGCTTGGTCTCGACGATGGCGAGCTTGCAGAACTCGATTCCGGTGCAGGCCACGGTGGAGCGGCGGAACAGGCTCGGGCGGGCCGACAGGCCGATCTCGTCGAGGGCCGCGATGAGCGGTTCCACGTGCTCCTCGGCGACGTCGAGCACCACGATCTTCTGGTGCGGAGTCGTGCGCAGCCGGGTCGAACCGTGGGCCTCGAGCAGGTCGGCGAGCTTCACGAGGGTCTGCCCGGAGACGCGGCCGACGAACGGGGCCACGCCGATGTAGAAGCGGCCGTCCTTCTGCTTGTGCACTCCGATGTGGTCGCCCTGCGTCTTCGGGCGGGGCGCGGCGGGGCCGTCCGGCAGGGTGTAGCCGAGGTATTCGTCTTCGAGAATACGACGGAACTTCTCGGGACCCCATTCGGCGAGGAGGAATTTCAGGCGTGCCTTGCCGCGCAGGCGGCGGTAGCCGTAGTCCCGAAAGATGGACGCGACGCCGCGCCAGACCTCGGACACTTTGTCTTCGGCCACGAACGCGCCGAGGCGTTCGGCCAGGCGCGGGGTGGTGCTGAGCGCGCCGCCGACCCACAGGTCGTAGCCGATACCGAGTTCGGGGTGCTCGACGGCGACGAGGCCGATGTCGTTGATCTCGTGGACGACGTCCTGGCTGGGGTGACCGGTGATGGCGGTCTTGAACTTGCGCGGCAGATTGGCGAACTCGTCGGTGCCGAGAAACTTGCGGGCGAGCTCGTTGATCGACTCGGTGGGGTCGATGAGTTCGTCGGCGGCGATACCGGCCACGGGGGAGCCGAGGAACACGCGTGGCACATCACCGCAGGCCTGGGTGGTTTCAAGGCCGACGGCTTCGAGGCGGCGCCAGATCTCGGGCATGTCCTCGATCTGGATCCAGTGCAGCTGAATGTTCTGGCGGTCGGTGATGTCGGCGGTATCGCGGCCGAAGTCGCGGGAGACCTCGCCGATCACGCGGGCCTGCTCGGTCGTGAGCTGGCCACCGTCGATGCGCACGCGCAGCATGAAGTAGCGGTCTTCGAGTTCTTCGGGCTCGAGGGTGGCGGTCTTGCCGCCGTCGATGCCGGGCTTGCGCTGCGTGTAGAGGCCCCACCAGCGAAAACGGCCGTGCAGGTCGGTTCCGTCAATGGAATCGAAGCCCTGCTTGGAGTAGATCTCCTCGATGCGGCCGCGCACGGCCAGGCCGTTGTCGACCTGCTTCCAGACCTCATTGCCGTTGAGCGGTTCGGTGCCGTCGATCTTCCACTGGCCGTTCGGGCGGGTGGATGGCCGCGGTGGTCGTGCTGCGGGCAGCGTGGTCGCTGTCACCGGTGCGTTCGCGGCCCCTGCCGCAGTGGTGTGCACCGTCTCGGTTTCGTTCGGCACGTCGGCTCCCTCTGTTTGCGGCGTCGCCCCGGTGTTCACGAACCGGAGCAACGCTTCTCACGCTAGTGCGCCGCGCGAAGAGGGGACAGCGAGGGGGGTCACGTGTTGTCACACGCTGTCACGAAGCGTCACACAGGGTGCAGGGAACGGAGCAGGCGCTAGGCGGGCGCCGCGCAAGACGGTGTAGCCCCCGTAGGCTAGGGACATGGCTGAACGCACCCCCTGGTCCCTCTCCGGCGCGCTGCGCGGAATGTTCGCGAAGAAGACCATCGACGCCGACAGCTGGGACGACCTCGAGGACGCCCTGCTGCAGGCCGATTTCGGCCCCACCGTGACCGAAGCGGTCATCACAGACCTGCGCGCGAAGGTCGCCAGGTACAACACGACCGACCCGGTTGATTTACAGCGGATGCTGCGCGAGGGCATCGAAGAGCGGCTCTCGGTGCTCGATTCCACCCTGACGCTCTCCGAGCGTCCAGCCGTCGTGCTCGTCGTCGGCGTCAACGGCGTCGGTAAAACGACCACGATCGGCAAGTTTGCCAAGTTTCTGCACACCTACGGCCGCAGCGTCGTGATCGGCGCCGCTGACACGTTCCGTGCCGGTGCCGTCGAGCAGCTGTCGACGTGGGCCGAACGGGCGGGGGCGCAAATCGTGAAGCCGCAGATGACGGGCCAGGATCCGGCATCCGTCGCCTTTCAAACCGTCGAGAAGGCGAAGAACGAGGGCATCGAAATCGTGCTCATCGATACCGCTGGGCGCTTGCAGACCAAGGGCGGCCTCATGGACGAGCTCACCAAGATTCGCCGAGTCGTCGAAAAGCAGGGCCCGATTGCCGAGGTGCTGCTCGTTCTTGACGCGACGACCGGACAGAACGGACTCGCCCAGGCCGAGGCGTTCATTGAACACGCCGGGGTGACCGGCCTCGTGCTGACCAAGCTCGACGGCTCCGCGCGCGGTGGCTTCGTGCTGGCCGTGCAGGAGAGGACCGGTATTCCCATCAAACTGGTCGGACAGGGTGAGGGCATCAACGACCTCACCGGTTTCACCCCGCACGTGTTCGCCCAGAAACTCGTCGGCTGATCGAGCATCAAAGAACTTTAGGGACAATGAGGGCAGTATGAGCATCGAACACGATTTCTTCGGAATACTCGGCGACGAAGATGAGGGCGAGGTCTATTGGTCCGAGTCGGCCGAGCTGGGTGACCAGAGCGTCGAAATCGACCTCAGTGCGCCCGATGAAGCCTCGGTCACCGCTGAGGCCCTCGACATTGCCGCGGCCATGATCGGTTCCATCGAGGACCTCGACTCCCAGGTGCGCGAGTCCCTCGTCGCCGATCTGTCGGCCGAGGTCTCGGTGACGAGTCAGTACATCGCCGAGCAGCTGGATGAGATGGAGCCCGAGGCGATCGAAGACGCTATCATCTGGGATTCCGGTGATCAGCAGATCGATTTCCTGCGCTCGCTGCGCCTCCAGCGCATCGGCTTCCACCCGCACCACAGCGGCAACGAGGCACATTTCGCGATTCTCGAATACGCCATCAGCCCCGACGACACCGACGGCCTGCTCGTGGTCACGATCGACGTGCACGGCGACACGGTGTTGGTAGCCCTCGACAACTGAACCCCGGCTACCTTCGTGCCTGGCTGAAGTGCTACCCGAGGTGCTACCCGAGGTGCACAGCGGGCTCCGAGCCGAGCAGATCTTCCTTGCTCGGGCGCACCAGGAAGAATGCGATGGGCGCCGCCGCGAACATGATGATGGCCGCCCACAGAAAAGCCGATTGGTATCCGCTCACGAGCGCGCCGAACTGCACGGCCTGCGAGGGTACCTTCCCGACCAGGTACCCGCTCACGGCGGCCGTGTACAGCGCGGTGAACAGCGCGGTTCCGAGCGATCCTCCAATCTGCTGCATGGCCGTTACCGCTGCGCTCGCGGCACCGGCGTCGTGTTCGGCGATCCCCGACAGCGCCACATTCTGCAAGGGTACGAAGATCATGGCCAGGCCGACGCCGAGCAGAATAAGCCCGGGCAGCACCGCCAGCGCGTAGTTGCCACCCACCGTGATGCCGGTGAGCCAGAGCAGCCCGGCCGCACCCACAATCGGGCCGACGGTCATCGGGATACGCACGCCGGTGCGGGCCAGGAACTTTGACAGCACCCCCGCACCGATCATGATTGTCGCGGTCATCGGCAATGCGGCAAGACCGGACTGAATCGGGGTGTATCCCAACACGATTTGAAGATAGAGCGTGAGGAACAGCAGCCCGCCCAGAAGCGCGGCGCCCGAGAGTAGGGCGGTGAGAAAAGCCCCGCCGCGCACCCTGCTGGCCATAATTCGCAGCGGCAGCAGCGGATGGTTCGACCGGCTTTCCACCCACACGAACAGTCCCAGCAGCACCAGTCCCACCGGGAGGCAGACGAGCACGGGCCAGGTGCCCCACCCGTTCTCGGCCTGCGCGAAGCCGAAGACCAGGGATCCGAGACCGAGCGCCACGAGAATAGCCCCCGGCATGTCGTACCGGGTATTGCCGTGCGCCTTGCTCTCCCGAATGACCGGGATGGCAGTGGCGATCGCCACGATGGCGATCGGCACGTTCACGTAGAGGCACCAGCGCCAGCTCGCGTACTCGGTGAGCACACCACCAAGAATGAGGCCGACGGCTGCGCCACCGCCGGCAATCGCTCCGTAGACGGCGAATGCCTTGATGCGGTCCTTGCCGCCGGGAAAGTTCACGGTGAGCAGGGCGAGCGAGGCCGGAGCGAGCAGCGCCGCGAACAGACCTTGGAGGCCGCGAGCGGCGAGCAATTCCCAGGTGCTCTGTGCGGCACCACCGAGGGCGGAGGCGATGGCAAACCCGGCCATACCCACGATGAAGGCGCGCTTACGGCCCCAGAAATCGGCGATGCGCCCGCCGAGCAGCAGCAGCGCACCGAACACGAGCGAGTACAGGGTGACGACCCAGGTGCGGTCACCGTCGCTCATACCGAGCGCGGTCTGAGCCTGGGGGAGCGCGATATTCACGATGGTGCCGTCGAGCACGACGGTGAGCTGGGCGAGCGCGACGATTGCGAGTAGCCACCACCGGCGCGGGTTGGCTGGGGGCGAGGCCGCGATGGCCTGGCTTGCCGGAGCGGTACCGGGCGGATCGGTGCTGATGCTGGGGGTCGACATAGCTGCCACTCTATCCAACACCGAACGAACTAGTTTGTTTTGTGTCGGAAATGGTTATAGTCGAGGTATGGCACGCGACGGAGCAGGTACCCAGACACGCATTCTGGAAGCGGCACGCGCGGAGTTCGCCGCCTATGGCCTCGCCGGCGCGCGCGTAGATCGAATTGCCAAAACTGCCTCGGCGAGCAAGGAACGCCTGTACGCCTACTACCCCGATAAGAAACACCTGTTCCTGGAGGTGTTGGAACTCAACCTGCGCGAATTCTCAAGCGACGCCGTGCTGACCGACAACGACGTGCCGGCTTTCGCCGGAGCGCTGTTCGACCACGCGGTGCGCCACGGCGATCACCTGCGCATGATCGACTGGGCGCGCCTCGAAACCGACGGCACCTGGCTGCCGGCCCTGGAAGTCATGCTCGGTTATCGCGACGAACAGGTGCGCCGCATCCGCTTGGCCCAGGCCGCCGGTCGGGTCGACACGGCGTGGGATCCGGTGCAGCTCATAACCCTCATCTTCGGCATCGCCACTGCCTGGCTGCACGAGCCTGGCGCGGTGCAGGAGCGCGGCGGCGCGCCCGACCCGGTCGTGATCAAGACCCGGCGTGCCAACGTCATCCGTGCGGTCGAGCGACTGATCGCACCGAGCGCAACGGCTGCGATAAACTGAGCCCATCATGGCAACTTTTGGAAACCTCTCAGATCGTCTTGCCGAGACGTTCAAAAACCTCCGAACCAAGGGCAAGCTCAGCGCAGCGGATGTCGACGGCACCGTTCGTGAGATCCGTCGCGCCCTGCTCGACGCCGACGTCGCCCTCGAGGTCGTCAAGGACTTCACCGGCAAGGTGCGGGAGCGCGCCTTGGGCGACGAGGTCAGCAAGGCGCTGAACCCGGCCCAGCAGGTCGTGCAGATCGTCAACGACGAGCTCGTCACCATTCTCGGTGGCCAGCAGCGTCGGCTGGAATTCGCCAAGAAGCCGCCGACCATCATCATGCTCGCCGGCCTGCAGGGCGCCGGTAAGACCACCCTCGCCGGCAAGCTCGCCAAGTGGCTCGCCAAAGACGGCCACACGCCGCTGCTGGTCGCCGCCGACCTGCAGCGCCCCAACGCGGTCACCCAGCTCGAGGTCGTCGCCAGGCAGGCCGGCGTCGCCGTGTACGCGCCGGAGCCCGGTAACGGCGTCGGCGATCCGGTCAAGGTCGCCCGCGACGGCGTGAAATACGCCCTGCAGAAGGTGCACGACGTCGTCATCGTCGACACCGCCGGACGCCTCGGCGTCGACGCCGAGCTCATGAAGCAGGCCGCCAACATTCGCAAGGCGATCAATCCCGACGAAGTACTCTTCGTCATCGACGCCATGATCGGCCAGGACGCCGTCGCCACAGCGAAGGCCTTCCAGGACGGCGTCGACTTCACCGGCGTCGTGCTCACCAAGCTTGACGGCGACGCCCGTGGTGGGGCGGCTCTCTCGGTCGCGAGCCTCACCGGTCGCCCGATCATGTTCGCTTCCACCGGTGAGGGGCTCGACGACTTCGAGCCGTTCCACCCCGACCGCATGGCCGGCCGTATCCTCGACCTCGGTGACATCCTCACCCTGATCGAGCAAGCGCAGGGCGCGTTCGACGAAGACGAGGCCCGCAAGGTCGCCGAGAAATTCGCGACCGACACCTTCACCCTCGACGACTTCCTCGGCCAGATGCAGCAGCTGCGCAACATGGGTTCGATCAAGAAGATGATGAGCATGCTGCCCGGCGCCGGCGCCATGAAGGCGCAGCTGGACAACTTTGACGAGCGCGAAATCGTGCGCACCGAGGCGATCATCCAGTCGATGACCAAGCTGGAGCGCACCACTCCCAAGCTGCTCAACGGCTCGCGCCGGATGCGCATCGCCCGGGGGTCCGGATCGAGCGTCACCGAGGTCAACCAGCTCGTGCAACGCTTCGAGCAGGCCGCCAAGATGATGAAGACCGTGGCCAAGGGAGGCATGCCCAACATTCCCGGCATGGGCCCGATCCCCGGTGCCGGTTACGGCGGCAAGCCGAAGGTGCAACAGAAGAAGAAGGGCTCCAAGTCGGGAAACCCGGCCAAGCGCGCCGCCGAAAATGCTGCGATCGCCTCGGGAGTCAAGCCCGCCGGTGAGACCATGCGGGCGGATGCCGGCGGCTCCGGGTTCGGCCTCGGCTCCGGCGCCCAGCCCGGCAGGGGCAAGGCCGGCGGCCCGACCGAGGACGAAATGGCCGCGCTGCAGAAAATGCTCGGCCGGTAGCATCCGCCTGCCCGAAGAGGCACGCTGCGAACCTGCGCGTCGGTAAGTCGCGCCCGCCACCGACTGGCTGGCCTGGCGCGACTCCAAGAACGCCTGAGCACCCACGCCCTGACCGATTCAGCATGTGGATGCCGCCATCGTCAACGGACGCCTGTACGCCCACCGCGTGCTTTCCTGAGGGCTGCTGAACTCGCTGCAGCGCTCGGCGCTGCCGCGCTCGGCGGGGAGGAGGGTCAGCGCCTCTGTCACGCGGGGCGCCACGCTGCTCGAGATCATGCTCGGAGGCCACGTCACGCACAGGCGGAGTGCTGCTTGCCGATATGACGCGGCCGGTGCTCCGAACCGGCCGTCGCGCGATGGCTGCCTAGTGTTCACCTGAATGGCCTGCGGTGCAGACCCGCTACCCGAGAGTATTGAGGCAATCCGATGAATCGATGACTTCTGATTCACGGTCGATCCGAGGAGTCTCGATGACACGTCTGCCCCCCGCCCTGTTACTGATCGGTGCACTTGTCGTTGCGGCGACTCATCTGACGGCCACTCCGGCGTTGGCCTCCCCGCCGGACCCGCCGGCGCTCAGCACGATCAACAGCGAGCTGGCCACGATCGCCACCAAGGCCGAGACGGGTTCGGCCGGGTACTCCCGAGATTTATTTCCGCACTGGTCCACGCAATCCGGTAGCTGCGACACACGAGAGATAGTGCTCCAGCGCGATGGCGTCGACGTCGTGACCAGCTCGACCTGTTCAGCGACCTCGGGAAACTGGTACTCCGTCTATGACGGTGCCTGGAACTACGCGTCGTCGGATGTCGACATCGACCACGTCGTGGCATTGTCTGAGGCTTGGGGGTCCGGAGCGTCGACCTGGACAACGAGCAAGCGTCAACAGTTCGCCAACAGCCTGAGCGACGGTCAGCTCATCGCGGTCACCGACAACGTCAACGCGTCTAAGTCCGATAGGGACGCGGCGGAGTGGCAGCCGCCGCTGGCCTCGTACCACTGCACCTACGCCAAGCATGTTGTGCACGTAAAGTACGGGTGGGGGCTGTCCATGGACTCCGCTGAAAAGGCCGCGATCAAGTCCATGCTGGCAACCTGCTGACGGCCCAGATGATTTCAGCGAATACGACGGTGGCAACGGAGATGGCGATGGTGTAGGGCGCGACGACACCCTAGCGCCGGGCCGGGTCCAGGAACGGGTACGGCACCCATCCGTCGGTTGCCCCGCGGATGGTGACGATCGAGGGCGACGACGCCGGCCCGTCGCCACCGCACCCGGTTGCGTAGTAGGTTCGCCACCGTTAGAGCGATCAGGGCGCGAGAGCGACACCCGACGACCCGTGCAGGCGGGAAGTTTGTGCCCGCGTCGAACGTTATCCGTGTAGGCAATCCATTGAAAGGAACATACCCATGAGCAAGACGTGGTTCATTACTGGCGCGTCCAAGGGCTTCGGCCGCGAGTGGACGGAAGCGGCGCTGGAGCGTGGCGACAGCGTCGCAGGCACCGCACGAAAGCTGGAAACGCTCGATGCTCTCGTTGAGCAATACCCGGATACTTTTTTGCCGATTCGGCTCGACGTCACGGACCGGGATGCGGATTTCGCGGCCGTGCAGAAGGCGGCTAAGCACTTCGGCCGGCTCGATATCGTCGTCAATAACGCTGGGTACGGTCATTTCGGCATGGTCGAGGAATTGACCGAAGACGAGGCTCGAGCGCAAATGGAAACGAACCTGTTCGGCGCGCTCTGGATCACCCAGGCGGCGGTGCCCGTTATGCGTCAGCAGGGTTCGGGTCACATCATCCAGGTGTCGAGCATCGGCGGTATCAGCGCCTTTCCCACGGTCGGTATCTACCATGCGTCGAAGTGGGCGCTCGAGGGCTTCTCACAGTCCCTCTCCCAGGAGGTCGCGGGCTTCGGTATCAACGTGACATTGGTGGAACCCGGTGGCTTCTCGACCGATTGGTCGGGTCCCTCCGCCTCGCGGAGCGAGCAGATGGCGGAGTACGCCGATGTGCGCCAGGCGGCGGCAAATCGTCCCTCCGCAAACGATCCCGGTGACCCGAAGGCCACCCGGGGCGCGATCCTCAAGGTCGTCGATGCCCAGAAGCCGCCACTGCGCATCTTCTTCGGCAAGGCGCCCCTGGGCATCGCGACGAAGGATTACGAGTCACGACTGGCGACGTGGAACGAATGGCAGCCGGTTTCGATCGAGGCGCACGGCAACTGAGTTCTCGGGCCAACGGCCTGAGAGGCCGTGAACGGTGCCCGGTTGTCCTGCCCGTGCCCAACTGCTCTAGCTGCCGAGGCCTTGCGCCAGCTCGTGGCTGAGCGCGGAGACCACGGCTGGCAGGCTCCCGCCGTTGGCGGCGGCGACGGCGAGCTGGCGTTGGTAACTGCCGCCGTCGTCGATGATGCGGTGGAGGCTGAGCAGCTCGGGCAGGCAACCGAGCCGCACCGCGACGGGGGAGAGGATCTCGATGAGGCGACGCACGTCATCGGTCACGAGACATTCGGCGCCGGCCGCACCAAGGATGATCTCGGCGTCGAGCCCGTAACGCGCCGCCCGCCATTTGTTCTCGCGCACGAACCACGGCTGCATGCGCGGTACGTCTTCTCCCGCGTCGAGGCGGGTAGACATCCACTCGACCAGGCATTGGATGAACGCGGCGATCGCCCCGAGCTCCACGGTGGTGGAGACGCTGTCGCAGACGCGCACCTCGATCGTGCCCCAACGTGGGGACGGGCGGATATCCCAGCGCACCTCGGTGACGTCGTCGATGATGCCGGTCACCGCCATGTCATCGACGTAGCGCTCCCACGCCTCCCAGTCGGGCAGATCCCATGGCAGGCCGGCGGTCGGCAGCTGCTGGAACATGAGGGAGCGGTTGCTGGCATAGCCGGTGTCGACGCCGGCCCAATACGGGCTCGAGGCACTCAGCGCCTGCAGGTGGGGAACATAGGTGAGCAGGCCGTTCATGATCGGGATGACCTTGGCCTTGTCTTCGATACCCACGTGCACGTGGATGCCCCAGATCATCATGTTGCGACCCCACCACTGGGTGCGGTCAATGAGCTTGTGGTAACGCGCCTTGTCGGTGACGGTCTGGTCGAACCACTGCGCAAACGGATGCGATCCGCTACAGATCACATCCACGTCACGGCCGGTCAGAACGCGGCGAACCTCGCCGAGCTGGCCGGCGACATCCGCTACCGCGTGGCCCACCGTGTCGTGCACACCGGAAACCAGCTCGACCGTATTGAGCAGCAGTTCACCGGTGATGGTCGGATGGGAGGAGCCGTCGGGACCGCGGAGGGCGTCGAGCACCTGGTCGGCGACCCCGACCAAATCGCCGGTGGTGCGGTCCACCAGGGCGACCTCCCACTCGATGCCCACGGTGGAGCGGGCGGATCGGGCAAATTCGAGTGGCACGGGCGCTCCTTGGATGGGCTGGTGAGAGCCGTTTTGGTCGATTATCACGTTTCGATTAGCACCGGGTGCGCAATCTCTGACAGAATGATTAGTCGCGATCCGTTGTGCCCGACCCTCTATCTCGGTGCAACGTGATCCTATAGAGCTTATGCCGAGTGTGCCCCCACGCTCACGGCCCAAGGTTCGCCAAACACCGAATCAACACTGGAGAATTGTGGCTGTCAAAATCCGTCTGAAGCGCATGGGCAAGATCCGTGCACCGTACTACCGCATTGTCGTTGCCGACGCGCGCACCAAGCGCGACGGTCGTGTCATCGAAGAAATCGGCATCTACCACCCCACGGAGGAGCCCTCGGTCATCGAGGTCAAGTCCGAGCGTGCGCAGTACTGGCTCAGCGTCGGCGCTCAGCCGACCGAGCAGGTCGCTGCCCTCCTCAAGCTCACCGGCGACTGGGGTATCTTCAAGGGCGACAAGAACGCCAAGAACACCGTCAAGGTGAAGGAGCCGAAGGCCGCTTTCGTCGCTGACGAGAAGAAGAAGCCGGTTCTCAAGCCCAAGGCCGAGAAGCCGGTCGTCAAGGCCACCGAGGTTGCTGCCGAAGCAACCGAAGAGGCGTAACTGTTGCTTGCTCCCGCGCTCGAACACCTCGTCAAAGGGATCGTTGATCACCCGGACGATGTGCACGTTGCAGAAAAGAACTCGCCGCGAGGCGAGGTGCTCGAGGTTCGTGTGAACCCCGAGGACCTCGGCCGGGTCATTGGTCGTGCGGGTCGCACCGCCAAGGCCCTGCGCATCCTCGTTGCAGCTCTGGCCGATGGTCGACGCGTTCGCGTCGACGTCGTCGACACCGATTTCTAGATCGGTGGACGATAGCGAGAAGGACCGCACCCAGCAGTTACGGGTGGGGCGCCTGACCAAGGCTCACGGCCTCAAGGGAGCAATCAAGCTCGAATTGTTCACGGATGACCCGGGACGACGTTTCGTTCCGGGCGCCGTGTTCACCCTGCAGGTTCCGACCGGTTCGACCTGGCACGGCAAGACGATCGAACTCGTCGAGCTGCGCTGGTACAACCAGCATGCGGTCGGTTTTTTCAAGGATGTTGTCGACCGCAGCGCGGCAGAAACGCTCGCGAAGGCGATCCTCTGGATCGACGCGGACGTCGCCGAGCAGTCGGATGAAGAAGATGCCTGGTATGACCACCAGCTCATCGGCCTCGCCGTCGTGCGGGACGGTGTGCGCATTGGCACCATCGGTCGCCTCGAACACCTGCCCGCCCAAGACCTGTTGATCGTGAAGACGCCCACCGGCGACGTCATGATCCCGTTCGTGAAGGCGATCGTGCCGAGCGTCGACGTGAAAAACGGCCTGATCACGATCACACCGCCGCCCGGCCTGCTCGAAGAGCTACCGGAAGACGAAGCTGATGTGGACCCTGAAGCGGATGCCGCGGTATCCGCCGCAGAAACCGCCGCAGAAACCGGCGCTGTCGAAACCGGCGCTGTCGAAACCGGCGCCGCAGAAACCGGCGCCGTAGAAACCGGCGCCGTCGAAACCGACCGCATTTAAGGCTCATATCCGTGCCATTGCCGGTGCGCGCCCCTGCCCGATCCGTCGGCCGTATGGGAGCGCACCGGCACGTGTGTGTCGGGAGCTAGACGTTGAGGCGGTAGCCGCGCTTCACCACGGTCGCCACCAGGCCGGGCACGCCGAGCGTTTGCCGCAGCCGGCTGAGTGAAACCTCCATGGCGTGATCGTCGGAGTCGCCGGCCAGCGCGAGGGTGAGGTCGTCGCGGGAGACGACCGCCCCGCGTGCCCGCACGAGCGTGCGCAGAATCGCGAGCGCCGTCGGCGGCAGCTGCACGCGCTCGTCGCCGATCTGCGCGATCGAGCCGCGCAGCTGCACGAGCCCGTTCCGGGTCTCGACCCGTTCGATCATGTTCCGTTCGAGGTGCTCGCAGACCAGCCGGATCAGTGCGCCCATGCGAAACCGGGTCGGCTGAATCGGCGTGATCCCGGCCGCGATCAGCGGGGCGCTGGTCACCGGGCCGACGGCCGCCGCGCAGACCCGCGTCTGCAGCGCCTCGAGCAGCTCGGGATACACCTCCATCCCCTCGGCCGCGGTGAACAGGGCGTGCACGGCCGGCGCGCTCGTGAACGTGACGCAGTCGAGTTGGCGGGCACAGATCGCCTCGACGAGCTTGTAGACACGCTCATCCGTGTCGTCGACGGCGATCCAGCGGTAGGGCGCGACGATGAGCACGCGCTGATGCACGGCGCGCAGCCGGTCGAGCTGCACCTCGTCGGTGGCACCGTGCACCTGAATGCCAATGACGAGCCCGGGTGGATACTCGGTCAGAACCTTGTCGACGAGCGAGGCCGTCGTCTCCGAGTCACTCATGCCGGAGTCAGCCAGCCCGGTCGCGCGAATGCCGCCGCGCGCTTTCGGCCCGCGTACCAGAATGATCGCCTCGGCCAGCGCGTCGGTCAGCTCGGAGCCGATGCCGTCTGCCTCGGCCACCTCGAACCAACGCCGCACGCCGTAGCCGGTGGTGGCGAGCAGAATATCGGGCCGCGCAGCGATCATGGTGCGGGTGTCCTCCAACAGCGGGCTATCCTGCTCGGCGTGCGCGATGCGCAGGGTCGGCGCGTGCATGACACGGGCCCCGCGCCGCTCAAAGGCGTCGATGAGGTCGCTGGAGCGCCGATCGCTCGTGACACCGATACGAAAACCTTCGAGCTGATTCGGCTGCAAGACCGGTGCGGGTAGATCAGACGCGGCGGATTCTGCAGCCCCGGCACCCGAAACCGTACCGCTCCCGTCACTCATTGTCGCCATCAGTCGCTCACCGCGAACGCCGCCGCTCGGGCCACGAGGTCTTCCGCGGCGTCGTCGCCACGAAAAGCCAGGCGCACGACTTCGCCGATCACGAGCACGGCGGGGCTGCGCACTCCAGCCGTGGCGGCATCAGCCAGGACTGCCGACAGTGTGCTCACGGTGGTGCGCTGGGTGGCACTGAATCCGCGCTCGATTATCGCCACGGGAAGGTCGGGGGACATGCCGTGTCGCAGCAAACCCTGGCTCAGCGTGGGCAACGTACCCACGCCCATCAGCACGACGACGGTGCTGCCGAGCAGTTTCAAACCTTCCAGCTCATTTTCGGTGAGCGGCGCGTGGCCGCTGATCACCGTGAAGGCGTGGCTCATGCCGCGGTGGGTCAGCGGAATTCCGGCCGCCGCCGGCACAGCGATCGCACTGGTGACTCCGGAAATGACGGTCACGGCAATGCCATTGCGGTGGCAGGCGAGAACTTCCTCACTGCCGCGCCCGAATACATACGGGTCGCCGCCCTTGAGCCGCACGACCCGCTTGCCGCTCAACGCGTGATCGACCATCAACTGTTCGATGCCGGTCTGTGACACCGGGTGACTCCCGGCGCGCTTACCGACATCGATGAGAGTGGCGTTCGGTGCGAGCGTCGCCAGTTCGTCATTCGGTGCGAGGCGGTCGAACAGCACGATGTCGGCGTGCCGGAGCGCCTCGGTCGCTGCCGCGGTCAGCAGCTCAGCGGCGCCGGGGCCGCCGCCGACGAGGGTGACCTGGCCGGGGGGAACGTGCCCAACTGAGCGGGAACTTTGGCCTGTCATCTGCTTACTCTTTTCGAACGGGAATACGGCTTCCGCTTAGGAGCAGAGTACTCGATGCGGCCCGCTCGGCCGGGGTCGCCGGTCGTATTTGGTCACGCTCCGTAACGAGGGCGATGCTCGGGTCGGGTTCGGTCGGGGCGTTCACGAAGGAGCGAAACCGGCGCAGGCGGTCCGGATCGGCGAGCGTCGCCGCCCACTCGTCTTCATAGTTGTCGACGTGGGCGAGCATGGCCTGTTCGAGGTCCTCGCCGAGGCCGAGCGAATCGTTGATGACGATGTCGTGCACATGCTCGAGGCCGCCGTCCAGATCCTCCATCCAGCGGGCGGTACGCTGCATGCGATCGGCCGTTCGGATGTAGTACATCATGTAGCGGTCGATGTACCTGATCAAGGTTTCTTCGTCGAGGTCGGTCGCGAGCAGCTGCCCGTGCGCGGGCTGGAAGCCACCGTTGCCGCCGACGTACATGTTCCACCCGTTGTCGCTTGCGATGATGCCCACGTCCTTGGCACGGGCTTCGGCGCACTCCCGGGCGCAGCCCGACACCCCGAACTTGAATTTGTGCGGCGCGCGCAGCCCGCGATAACGCAACTCGAGTCGAATCGCGAGGCCGACGGCATCCTGCACGCCGAACCGGCACCAGGTGGACCCCACGCAGGACTTCACGTTGCGTAGCGCCTTGCCGTAGGCCTGGCCCGACTCGAACCCGGCGTCGACCAGGATGCGCCAGATGTCGGGCAGCTGCTCCAGGCGGGCGCCGAACAGGTCGATGCGCTGCCCGCCGGTGATCTTGGTATAGAGGTCGAAGTCGAGCGCGACCTGCGCGATCACGGCCAGTTTGGTCGGCGTGATCTCGCCCCCTGGAATGCGCGGGACGACCGAATAGGTGCCGTCCTTCTGCATGTTGGCCATGGCGCGGTCGTTGGTGTCCTGCAGGGTGCCGCGGCCGGCATCCAGAATGTAGGACGTGTTCTGGCTGGCCAGGATCGAGCCGACGACCGGTTTGCAGACGTCGCAGCCGCGACCGGCGCCGAAGCGGGAGAAGATCTCGTCGCTCGATACCAGCCCGAGCACCCGCACAGAGTCGAACAGCTCCTGACGACTCAATTCGAAGTGCTCGCACAGGGCGTGCGAGACGATGTGACCGGATGCCGTCAGCTCGGCCTCGAGGATCTTCTTGACCAGCGGCACGCACGAACCGCACTGGGTGCCGGCCCGGGTGCAGGTCTTCAGGGCGCCGAGTTCGGTGCAAACGCCACGCGCATTGTCTGCGCTCGTGTCGTCAGCGCGCACGGCCTGTCGCACCGCGCCGGCCGAGACCATGTTGCAGGAGCAGACCAGTGCGTCATCGGGCAGTTCGTCGCCGGCCGGAGCTTCGGCACCGGCCGCCGAGAGGTACGCGGCGGGCTCACTGCGCAGCTGCCGGCCGACCATCGGGCGCAACGCCGAGTAGGGGGTGGCGTCGCCGACGAAGATGCCGCCGAGCAGGGTCTTGGCGTCGTCGGTCATGACGAGCTTCTGGTACAGCCCGCGGGCCGGGTCGGCGAAGACGATTTCGAGCGAGCCCGGCGTGGTCGCCAGGGCGTCGCCGAAGCTGGCCACATCGACGCCGGAGAGTTTGAGTTTGGTGGCATCGTCGACGGTCGTGAACTCCGCCGTGCCGCCGAGCAGCCGGTCGGCGACCACTTCGGCCATGGCATTGGCCGGAGCCACAAGGCCGACGCACCGGTCATTCCAGCTGGCGACTTCGCCGATCGCCCAGATATTCGCATCGCTCGTGCGGCAGTCGTTGCCGATCGTGACGCCGCCGCGGGTGCCAATGGTCAGTCCGGCGGCGCGCGCCAGCTCGTCGCGCGGCGAGATTCCGATCGCGTAGACGACCAGGTCGGCGGCAATTTCCTGGCCGTTGCCGAGCTGCAGGCCGGTCACCGCGGTGTTGTCGTGCGTGGCCAGTATGGTGCGGGCCCGGGTGCCGAGGTGTAGCTCGATGCCCTGAGCGACGATGAGCCGGCCGAGGGCTTGACCGCCGCCCTCGTCGAGCTGGGCCGACATCAGCCAGCCGCCGGAGTGCACAATGGCCGCCTCGGCGCCGAGCGTATGCAGTCCGCCGGCCGCTTCGAGGCCGAGCAGCCCGCCGCCGGCCACCACGACCCGCGGGGTGCGGCCGAGCGAGGCCGTCAGAGCGGTGAGTTCGTCGACGAGGGCGTCGACGTCGTCGAGGGTGCGATACACCCGAATGTGTTCCCGGCCCGGCATCTCTGGCACAGGGGCGCTCGACCCGGTGGCGAGCACGAGGTCGTCATACGCGAGCACGGCACCGGTCGATGTCGTGACGGTGCGTGCGATCGGGTCGATCCGGGTGGCTCGCTCGTGGATGCGCAGCGTGATGCGCTCGCTGTCCCATGGCGCTGTGGGCTCGAGGGTGAGGTCGACCATTCCGGCGAGCCGCTGGCTCAGCGCGACCCGGTCGTAGGGGCGGTGGTTCTCCTCGGTCAGTACGACGATCGACAGGGTGTGTCCGGTGTCACGGGAGTGCAGGGCATCGGTGAGGCGGTGCGCCGCGGGGCCGCCACCGATCACGATGACACGGCGAGGTACCTCAGGAGTGTGCACGTCGGCATCCGGTGGGCTCGTCGATGTGACGGCGTGTGTCGAATCCCCAGCGGCAGCCGTGGGGTCTGGGGCAGAATACGCGGAAGCGGTTTCATTCGAAGCTGGCATCAGCATCCTTTCGAAGCGGGGCAATTGTGAGCGTAGTTCGGGGCAGTTTCCCGCTCGTGTCGCTCGTGTGTCCCGGACTGGTCGAAAGCCCCACAGCGGTGCACCCCCGCTGTGAGGTGAGTTTCACGGCGAAGAAACACAGTGCGTCGCTGGCCGAAATGTGGCCCGCCTACCGTGGGATCAACGCACGAACGCGACAACCCTGGGAGCACACCACCATGACGATGACAACGGCCGAGACTCGCCCCAACGCTTCAGCGACCCGCCCCACCCTGGTCTGGGAGCGCGCCTGCGCCGTGTCCGATCTCGAACCCAGCTGGGGCGAGGCCGCCCTCATTCGCCGGAAGCAGATTGCACTGTTTCTCCTGTCGCCGACCGAGATCTACGCCGTCGACCACCGCGATCCGCACACCGAGGCCAACGTCATGGCCCGTGGCATCGTCGGTTCCAAGGGCGACCGTCCCACCATCGCCTCGCCGCTGCACAAAGAGGTGTACGACCTCGGTACCGGGGAATGCTTCACCAACCCCACGCTCGTGCTGCACACCTATGACACCCGCGTCGTCGGCGGCTACATCGAGGTCGCGGTCGAGACTGGACTACTCGAGGCGGCATGACCCTGCTCGGCGAACGACGTGGTACCGACCCGCACAGCACCTTCGGGCGCGGTGCCGATCGGAGCAACGTCGACGCGCCGAATGATGATCAGAGCGAGCGCCGCAGCGCCGAGAGCTCCACATCGCCGCCCGCCGCTCTCGTCGCTATCTCGCACGGCACCAACTCGGCTGACGGCCAGACCGCCATCGCCGCTCTCGTCGCCGCCGTCGCATCGGCTCGCCCCGATCTCGGAGTGACCGGCGGTTTCGTCGATGTGCAACAACCGGATGTCGCGGCGAGCCTCGGCGCGGTGCGTCCGGATTCCGCCGCGGTCGTGGTGCCCCTGTTGCTCTCCGCCGGGTATCACGTACACGTCGACCTGCAGCGTGAGACCCGGGCGCACACCCGCGAGACGACCGTCTCCCGGGCCCTCGGCCCCGACGACCGACTCCTCGACGTACTCGAGCATCGCCTGCGCGCGGCCGGCTTCGATAAGCGGGCACCCGGCCAGGAGATCGTGCTCGCCGCCGCCGGCTCCAGTGACGAACGCGCGGTTCTGGACTGCCGCACGGTCGGTGCCCGGCTCGAACAACGCCTGGGTATTCGTGTCACCGTGGGCTTTCTTTCCGCCGCCACACCTCGGCTGTCCTGTGCCGTGACCCGTGCCCGACTTCGCAGCCAGCACGTGGCCGTGAGTACCTATCTCATGGCACCCGGATTCTTCTTCGACCTCACCCGCGCCCAGAGCGTGGGCGCCGAACTGGTCACCGCCCCGCTGCTGGTGCCGGGGGAAGCGGCCCCTGCGCCGTTGGTCGAATTGGTCGTCGACCGCTACCTCGAGGCGAAAGAGCACGCCGGACTCTTCTAGAATTTGACCATGCGCATCGACATCGTCACCATTTTTCCCGAATTCTTCGATGTGCTCGATCTGTCGCTGCTCGGCAAGGCCCGCCAGAGCGGATTGATCGAGTTAGGCGTGCACAACCTGCGCGACCACACCCATGACCGGCACCACTCGGTCGACGACACCCCCTATGGTGGCGGCGCCGGCATGGTCATGAAGCCCGAGCCGTGGGGAGACGCCCTCGATTCCATCCTCGGCGACGGCGACGGCGACGGCGCTCGCACGACAGACGGCGCCGACACGACAGACGGCGCCGACACGACAGACGGTGCCGGCACGACAGACTGCGGCGTAACGCACGAAGACGGCCCCATCCTCATCTTTCCCTCGCCGGCCGGCGACCAGTTCAGCCAGGCGATGGCCCGCGAATTATCGCTCGAGAAGCACCTCGTCTTCGGGTGTGGCCGCTACGAGGGTATCGACCAGCGCGTCGTCGACCACTATGAGGCCCGCGGCCGGGTACGGCTGGTCAGCCTCGGCGACTACGTACTCAACGGGGGAGAGGTCGCCGTGATGGCCATGATCGAAGCGATCGGCCGACTCATTCCCGGCGTCGTCGGCAACCCGGAGAGCCTCGTCGAGGAGTCCCATGAAGACGGACTGCTCGAATACCCCAGTTACACCAAGCCGGCCAGCTGGCGCGGGCTCGACGTGCCACCGGTGTTGCTCAGCGGTAACCACGGGGCCATCAGTACCTGGCGTCGCCAGCAGCAGATCGAACGCACCGAACGGGTGCGTCCCGACCTTGTGACACCGCACCTTCTGCCTCCAGCGAACGCCAAGACCACTACCAGCCCTCGTCGATAAACTACAGTCGTGATCATCCGCCGCGCCTTTTACCATTGGCAGTTCATTGCCGCCGGAGCCCTGCCGCTCTGGCTCCTCGTCGGGTCGTCGATCTTCGGATCGGGCGGCTGGGCCGTGCTAGGCATCTTCTTCGGAGCCGTGCTCATCGGCCTCGGGTTGCTCCTCGTTGCACTCGTCGTCTATGCGCGCAAAGAAGTACGCGAAGCCCGGGCCGTCTCCTACGCCGACGTCGGCGTGCTGGCCCTCTGGCACGTGCTCATCGTCGCCATTCCGTTTTCCACGGATGCCGCTGGCTGGCTGAGCGTGCTCGTCATCATCGGCGGGTTCGCCGTGTTCTGGTTCACCGTCTGGGAGCTGGTCGATTCCGCCAAGCGGCGCATGCGCGCGATGGTCGACCTGGTGGAGCAGACGGCACGGGGGCAGGCCGCTCCGGGCAGGCCACAGCAGCCCCTGCCTAACCAGACCCTGCCGAAGCAGACCCTGCCCAACCAGACCCGACCGGCACCGAGATTTGGCCGAACCGGCACCCCCGAGGTCATCGTCGTCGAAGAAAAACGCGATCGTCCCTAGCCGATTGATCTAGCCGGACTGACCCCACTTTGCGACGGGACCGAGTTCATGGCAGAATAGGCGATTGTGCCGCTGCAGGACTCTGCCACAGGGGAACCTGCACCGAGCGGCGCACATCCCCATACTGATTGCTTCGAATGAAGCACCTAGCGTAGTCGACCTGTGGCGGGTACAGAGAGCGAAACAACATGCATATTCTCGACGCGGTAGACGCCCCATCGCTGAAGCAGGATCTTCCTGACTTCCGTGCCGGCGACACCGTCAAGGTTCACGTCAACATCATTGAGGGAACCCGCTCTCGTATCCAGGTCTTCCAGGGAGTCGTCATCGGCCGCTCCGGCGAAGGCGTGCGCGAAACGTTCTGCGTTCGCAAGGTCAGCTTTCAGATCGGCGTCGAGCGCACCTTCCCGGTGCACTCCCCGGTCATCGACCACATCGAGATCGTGACCCGCGGCGATGTCCGTCGCGCCAAGCTGTACTACCTGCGCGACCTGCGTGGCAAGAAGGCCAAGATCAAGGAAAAGCGCTAACTTTCGCGTCAACTGAGATCCAACCGGATCTTCCTGAGCTCCCCATCACTTACACTGATGGGGAGCTCAGGCGGTTTAATGACAGATGAAGTGCTCGCCTCCAGGTCCGATCGTCGGGTGTCAGAGTCGAAGAAGTTCCGAAGCAAGACGACACGCAGAAAGAAGGCGAGCAGTAAACAGCGCAGCATCCTGCTGTTCGTTCGTGACCTCCTCATCATTTTCGTGGTCGCGCTCCTCATCTCGTTCATGATTAAAACCTTCTTGATCCGTTCGTTCTACATCCCCTCCGGGTCGATGGAGAACACCCTGCAGGTCGACGACCGCATCATCGTGAACCAGCTCGAACCCGAGCTGATCCCGATCACCCGCGGCGACGTCATCGTCTTCAAAGATCCAGGTGGCTGGCTGCTGCCCCAGGCTGAGATCGTACAAAACCCGATCGTTGCCGGAGCCGACTGGCTGCTCTCGGTGGTTGGCTTGTCTGCTCCCGACAGCAACGACCACCTCATCAAACGAGTCATCGGGCTGCCCGGAGATCACGTTGTCTGCTGCAACACCCTCGGCCAGATGAGCATCAACGGTGTTCCACTCGACGAGTCGGCCTACGTGCTTCTGCCGGCCGGGGAGACCAAGGTCTCCAAGGACGCCTTCGACGTCACCATCCCGGCCGACTCGCTCTGGATGATGGGCGACAACCGCTACAACTCCAAGGACTCCCGCTACAACGGCGACACGGCCGGCAAGGGCTACGTGCCGATCGAGAACGTCGTCGGTCGTGCGCTCGTCGTGAGCTGGCCGCTCGCCAACTGGTCCTGGCTCGACGACTACCCCGACGTGTTCCGCGAGGTGGAACACGCCGACAAGGGCGACCAATAGTGACGGTGTCCGACCCCACCCTCGAGGTGGAGTTCGATCTGCTCCGCACCGGCGCCAGTTTTGTGATCGGCTGTGATGAGGTGGGCCGCGGTGCCCTCGCCGGGCCGGTGGCCGTGGGCTTCGCCGCGGTGAACAGCTCCGTTCTGCCCATACCGGCGGGACTGCGCGACTCGAAGATGCTCAGCGAACCGCGCCGGGAACTGATCGCACCCCTCGCCGCCGCCTGGGCGACGTACTCGGCCGTCGGCCTCGCCTCGGCCGCCGAGGTCGATGAACTTGGAATCATCGCCTGCCTCGGGCTTGCCGGCAAGCGTGCACTGGCCGAGCTGTACACGCAGGGCGTTGATGTCGCTGGCAGCATCGTGCTGCTGGACGGCAGCGACGACTGGCTCAACAAGGCGCTGACCACCCCCTTGAACGTGGTGACCCGCATCAAAGCGGACCGCGATTGCGGGTCGGTGGCGGCGGCATCCGTCATCGCGAAGGTACACCGCGACCGCCTCATGATCGACGCGCACGACGAAGCGCCCGGCTACGGCTGGGCGTCGAACAAAGGCTACGGCAGCGCCGCCCACATGAGCGCCATCGACCTGCTCGGACCGAACCCCCTACACCGCAAATCGTGGCTCAAAATCTCAGCGTAAGATGAGACCACCATGGAAGAAGACGAATTCGAGGACTACGACCGTGAGGTCGAGTTGGCCCTGTACCGGGAATATCGAGACGTGGTTGGCCAGTTCCAGTACGTCGTCGAAACCGAACGACGCTTCTACCTCGCGAACGAGGTCGAGTTGGTGCGTCGCGACACGGAACACGACTTCTACTTCGAATTGACCATGAAGGACGTCTGGGTCTGGGACGTCTACCGCTCCGACCGATTCGTGAAATCGGTGCGCGTGCTGACCTTCAAAGACGTCAACGTGGAAGAGCTCGCCTCCAAGGACTTCGAACTCCCCAAGGAACTTGCGCTCGACGAATAAGGAATGACTCCGGGGCCCTGGGTGGCCGGACTTGTGTGGCCACACTGACTAATGAAGGTTTAGGAAGGCAACCCTGTGATCCAGGACGCTGATCGTGCCCGTGCAACGTGGAGCAAGCGCGAGGCTCTCGCCGAGGCGATGATCCCCCTGATCGGGCGCCTGTACCGGGAGAACACGGTTGTGACGAGTGTCTACGGGCGCGGACTGGTCAACAAGTCGGTCGTCGGTTTGGTCAAGGCACACCGTTTCGCCCGACACATAGCGGATGTCGAGCTACCGCTCGACGAGACCCTTCCGATTCTGCAGGCCCTTGACCGACTCAACCTCGGTGCCGCTTCGATCGACCTCGCCCGCCTGGCCCTCGGGTTTCGCGAGCAGAACGACCGCGTCACCCTCGAGGGCTACCTGCGCGCCGAACTCGCCGATGTCGTCGGTCAGCACGGTCGGGAAGAGCGCACCAGCACGGACGTTGTGCTCTATGGTTTCGGCCGCATCGGCCGGCTGCTCGCGCGCATCCTGATCGAACACGCTGGCGGCGGCCAGGGTCTGCGCCTGCGCGCAATAGTCGTGCGTCGCGGTTCTGCCAACGACCTGGTCAAGCGTGCCAGCCTGCTGCGCCGCGACTCGGTGCACGGCCCGTTCGACGGCACGATCACCATCGACGAGGAGAACAACACCATCCTCGCCAACGGCACGCTCATTCAGGTGATCTACTCCGGTGACCCGGCCAGCGTCGACTACACGCAGTACGGCATCCACGACGCCATCGTCGTCGATAACACCGGCAAGTGGCGCGACGAAGAGGGGCTGTCCCAGCACCTGACGTGCCCCGGCGTCGCCCGGGTGCTCCTGACCGCGCCGGGTAAGGGCGCACTCAAGAACATCGTGCACGGCATCAACCACGCCGATATTCTCGCGAGTGACCGCATCATCACCGCGGCGTCGTGCACCACGAACGCGATCACGCCGGTGCTCAAGGCCATCAATGACCGCTACGGCATCATCGACGGCCACGTCGAGACGGTGCACTCGTTCACCAACGACCAGAACCTCATCGATAACTTTCACTCTGGCGATCGCCGAGGCCGCTCGGCTGCGCTGAACATGGTCATCACCGAGACCGGCGCGGCCAAGGCCGTCGCCAAGGCCCTGCCCGAGCTGGCTGGCAAGCTCACCGGCAACGCGATCCGCGTTCCCACCCCCGACGTGTCGATGGCCATCCTCAACCTCAACCTCGCCAGCACGACCGACAAGGATGAGCTCAACACCTACCTCCGCACCATGTCGCTGCACTCCTCTCTGCACCGCCAGATTGACTTCATCGACTCGCCCGAGGTGGTCTCCAGTGACTTCCTCGGCTCGCGTCGTGCCGGCATCGTCGACGGTCTCGCCACCATCGTCACCGACCGGAAGGCCGTGCTCTACGTTTGGTATGACAACGAATACGGCTACAGCTGCCAGGTCATTCGGGTGCTCGAAGAGATGTCAGGGGTGCACGCGCCGCTCTTCCCGACCATTCTCACCGAAACGCTCGAGCCGGTCGCCTAACGGTCGTTCGTCAAACGCGGCTCGCAGATAACCACCGGAATCGCACGCTCGGTCTTGCCCTGGTAAGTGCCGTATCCCGGGTAGGCGGCGACAATGCGCGGCCACAGCGCAGCCTTCTCAACGGATGAAGCGGCGCGAGCCCGAAACGGTCGCGTCACCCCGCGAATGGTCAGCTCCACGTCGGGCTGCGCCACCAGGTTGAGATACCAGAACGGATGCCGGTCGTCGCCGCCCTTAGAGGCTACGAGCACGTACCGGCCGTCCTCGTGCACGGGCGCCGTCAGCATCGTCGACCGACGCTTCCCGGTAGTCCGGCCGGTCGTGTGCAGTTCGACCGTCTGCATGGTGCGGATGGTCCAGCCGAGGCGTCCGCCCGACAGGCCCAGCACCATCCGGTGCACGCCATTCATCGTTCGCATGCCAAGGTCGGTCACCCGGTCGCGCATTTTCATACGCTCAGCGTACGCCTTAGTGGGCGTTAGGTTGGAAGAATGACTCCAGCAACGATGCTCAGTACGATTCTTCGCCAAGCCGGCTCCACGCGCCCCTACGCCGACAGCCGCCCGCTCTCGCTCGAGCAGATTCCGGTGCCTGCGCCCCGCGCCGGCGAGGTGCTCGTGCGCATCGAACGCGCGAGTCTGTGCCATTCCGACCTCTCGGTCATTGATGGCTCGCGCATTCGGCCCCTGCCGATGGCGCTCGGCCACGAGGCCGCCGGCACCGTGACGGCGCTCGGCGACGGCGTCGACGATCTGGCGGTGGGCGACCGCGTCGTGCTGGTCTTCGTGCCGAGTTGCGGCGGCTGCCGGGCCTGCTTGGCCGGGCGCCCTGCACTCTGCCACCGTGGCGCCGAGGCTAATGGAACCGGCGACCTGCTGCACGGCCCGGCCGTGTTGGCGAGCGCTACGGGGGAGCGTATCAACCACCATCTGGGTGTCTCGGCGTTCTCGCAGTACGCGGTCGTCGCCCGGGAATCGGTCGTCGCGATCGACCAGGATGTTCCCTTCGACGTCGCCGCCATGTTCGGCTGCGCGGCCCTCACCGGCATCGGCGCCGTGCTCAACACCGGCGCCCTCGCGCCCGGTCAGTCGGTGATCGTGTTCGGACTCGGCGCGGTCGGCTTGATGGCTGTCATGGCCGCCGCCCAGGTCGCCGGAACGACCGTCATGGCGATCGATCCGCTGCCGGAGAAGCAGACGCTGGCCCTGCGCTGCGGCGCCCACCACGCCGGATCACCCGACCAGGCGGCCGAGCTCGTACGGCTGCACGCGGGCGACGGCGTCGACCTCGCCATCGAGGCCGTCGGCAGCGCCCGCGTAATGGAGGCAAGCCTCGCGCTGCTCACCCGAGGCGGCGCCCTCGTCTCGGTCGGTCTGCCGCACCCCGAACAGACCATCACCACTCCGGCGCTGCAGTTCGCCGGACTCGGCCGGCGGCTGCTTGGCTCGTACATGGGCGACTCCGTGCCGAGCCGTGACATTCCCCGCTACCTTCAGCTGTGGCGCGATGGCCGGTTGCCGGTTGAGCTGCTCCACACCGACACCCGGCCGCTCACCGACCTCAACGAGAGCCTCGACGCGCTCGTCGCGGGCGAGGTCGTGCGCCGACTGTTCGTAATGCACGCTTCGTAGTCTCCTCCGCTCCTCCGCTCCTCCGCTCCTCCTCCTCCTCCTCCACAATCACCGCGCTGCGGCACTGTGCACCAAGCGGGCCGCGCCCCGGTCACCGGTCACCGGAACGGTCAAGCTGGTGGTCGGAGGCACTCGTGGCGCGTAAAGATGAACTCGGCAAACTCGGCGAAGAGCAAGCGGCGCGCTTTCTTCAGGGCGCCGGATACACGATCCTGACCCGCAACTGGCGGTGCGCCGAGGGGGAGATCGACCTCGTCGTACAGCGGGGCGTCGCGGTCGTCTTCGTCGAGGTGAAGACGCGCAGCAGCCTGAGTTTCGGGCATCCGTTTGAGGCCATCACCGTGACGAAGCTTGCCCGGATGCGCCGCCTCGCCGTGGCCTGGTGCGTGCAGGCGGAGCGGTGGCCGCGCCAGATCCGGCTCGACGTCATCGCGGTGATTGCCCCGACCGGCCGCGAACCGGTCATCGAACACCTCCGTGGCGTGTTCTGATGGGCATCGCCCGCACGCACGCCGTGGCCATGCTCGGCCTGACCGGCGCGCTCGTCGAGGTCGAGGCCGACATCTCGGCGCAACTGCCCGGCATGATCTTGATCGGACTGCCCGATGCGGCCCTCGCGCAGGCAACCCAGCGGGTGCGGGCCGCGGCCGCCAACAGTGGATGCCCGCTCACCGTTCACCGCCTCACCATCAACCTGTCGCCGGCCGCGTTGCCCAAACACGGCGCCGGCTTCGACCTCGCGATCGCGCTGGCCTGCCTCGCCGCCGACAGCACCGTGGCACCCGGGTCGGTAGAACAGGTCGTGCACTTCGGTGAACTCGCCCTGGACGGCCGGCTCCGGCCGATTCCGGGCATCCTTCCGGGGGTGATGACCGCCGCCCGTCTCGGGCACACGACGGTGATGGTGCCGATCGGCAATGAGGCCGAGGCCCGACTCGTGCCCGACATACGGGTGATCGGCGTGGCGTCGCTGCGGGATGCGGCGATCTGGCACGGTGCCGCGCTTGCGCCGATATCGGTCGAGCCGATTCTGGCCACAGCCCTGTCGGGCAGCCCGGCCGCCGAACCCGACCTGGCCGATGTGATCGGCAATGACGATGCCATTCTGGCTCTGCAGATCGCCGCAGCCGGAGGGCACCATGTGTTTCTCCTGGGCCCACCCGGGGCGGGCAAGACGATGCTCGCCGCGCGCCTGCCCGGCCTGCTGCCCGACCTCGACCCGGCCAGCTCCCTCGAGGTGAGCTCACTGCGCTCACTCAGCGGCCTCGGACTGGGCGGCACCCTGATCACCCGGCCACCGTGGGAGGCGCCACACCACACCGCGACCGCTGCCGCCATGGTCGGTGGGGGCAACGGTCAGATTCGCCCGGGGGCCGCGTCGCAAGCCTCGCACGGCGTTCTGTTCCTCGACGAGGCCCCCGAATTCGCATCCCCGGTGCTCGACGCCCTGCGCCAGCCGCTCGAATCCGGCTGGATCAGCATTCACCGAGCCAATGCCGTCGCGCATTTTCCCGCCCGGTTCCAACTGGTCATGGCGGCCAACCCGTGCCCCTGCGGGCAGTATGGGGCGGGCGACCTCAGCTGCACCTGCCCGCCGAACGCGCGCCGCCGCTACCTCGCCCGCATCTCCGGTCCGCTCCTGGACCGCATCGACATTCAGCTCAACGTCAAGCGCATCACCACCGCCCAGCTGCGCCTCGCCGCCGGCACGCAGCGGGTCACGAGCCCCCGTGCCCGGGAGCTGGTGGTCGCCGCCCGAGCCGCGGCGGCCGAGCGGCTCGGCAGCACACCCTGGACCCTGAACTCCCAGGTTCCGGGTCCGTGGCTACGCGGTGCGGCGGTGCGACTGGCCCCCCGCACCACCGCAGGCCTCGATCGAGCCCTGGAACGCGGCGGAATCACCATGCGCGGCTACGACCGGGTGCTGCGCATCGCCTGGACCCTCGCCGACTACGACGGCCTCTCCATCCCCGGCCCCGACCAGGTCGGCCAGGCGCTCTTTCTACGCAAAGGAATGACATCATGATGCTGTTCGGTCTCGACGAGTCCCGGGTCAGAGCGCTCGCCGCCGGCGTGCGCGGTGTGCCGCGCACCGGCCAATCACCCGCAGACGGTGGCCCCGATTCCGACGAGATAGCAGCGTTCGACCGGCCCCGGAGCGCCGTAACCGATACAGCGGCCGACGACGACGGCACCGTTCACGATACGCCCGTTGACGACAGAGCAGCGCCCAGCGACGTGTTTGCCCGCGCCGCCTGGTCGGGCATCACCGAACCCGGCGACGGGACGGCCGGGTTGCTCGTGGCGAGCCTCGGTGCGAGCGTCGCGCTGACCGCCATTCTCGAATCGTGGAGTCCGGTGCGGCTCGGCGCGCTCGTGCGCGACGTGCTCGCAGGCGATGAGCAGGGCGGGCCCGATGTGGTCTTTGCTGCTAGCCCCAGCCCCGATGTCACCGAAGCGGATGCCGACACCAGCGCCGAACTGGAACAGGCCCTCGACCTGGGACTGCAACGCTGGCGGCCGCGGCTCAGCTCCGGCGACGTCATCCGCTCGCTGCAGCAAGCAGCCCGCTTGCAGGCTCGGTTGCTGCTGGCCACGGATGCCCTGTGGCCGCCCTCGCTCAACGACCTCGAGCTGCATGCGCCGCTCGCGTTGTGGTGGCGCGGCGTGCCCGGTGCCCTCGCCGCGCTGCCCAACTCGATCGCGCTGGTTGGGGCCCGGGCGGCCACCGGGTACGGTGAGCACATTGCCATGGAAGCCTCGGCCGGGCTGGTGGACCGCGGATTCGCCGTCGTCTCCGGTGCCGCCTACGGCATCGACGGGATGGCGCACAGGGCCGCACTGGCCAGTAATGGAATCACCGTGGCTTTCCTCGCCGGGGGAGTCGACCGGTTCTACCCGAGTGGCCACGACTCCCTGCTCACCCGCATCGTGGCCTCCGGAGCAGTGGTATCGGAGCTGCCCTGCGGGGCAGCACCGACAAAATGGCGCTTTTTGCAAAGAAACAGGTTGATCGCCGCGGCGAGTGCGGCCACGGTCGTGCTCGAAGCCGGCTGGCGGTCGGGCTCGCTCAACACGGCCGGCCACGCCTCGGCGCTGGGTCGGCCACTCGGCGCCGTGCCGGGGCCGATCACGAGCCCGACCTCGGCCGGCTGCCATCGTCTTATTCGGGAATTTGCCGCGATCTGCGTGACCAACCCGACCGAGATGGCCGAGCTCGTCGGCGAACGAATGATTCAGGGGCCACTGGATTTTCCCGACACCGACGAGGGCCCGGGCCCGATACCGCGCACGAGCGACCAGGTCCGCGTGTTCGACGCGCTCAGCGGTCGGTCTCCGCGCACGGTAGCCGATCTGGCGCGGCGCGCAGGGCTGTCGAGTGCGGCCGTGCGCGGCGCCCTCGGCGGCCTCGATCTCGACGGGGCAGCCCAGGAACGAGAGGCCGGCTGGGTGCGCCGGCTCTAGGAGGCAGGCTGGAGCTCCGGTGGTGGTCGGGTCGCGGCTGTGGGCGGTCCGATGCGGGTTAGAGGGTGACTACCGACCCGCGTCTGCTTCCACGGCCGCGCCGGCTCGTGCCACCGCGGCGAGGGAGAGAGCAACGTCGGTGGCGTCCGTCGACCAGTTGCTCACTGAAATGCGCAGGATGTCCCGGCCGTGCCAGCGCGACCCTGACATCCACGCGGAGCCGTCGGCGATGAGTCGCTGCGTCACCAGCCGGGTGCGCTCGTCGCTGCCGAAACTCACGCACACCTGGGTGAACACAACCTGGTTGAGTACTTCAACGCCCGGCATCGCCAGCAGGCCGTCGGCCAGCGCGCGCGCATTGGCCGCGAGACCGTCCACCAGCGCAATTGTGCCGTCCCGGCCGAGGGAACGCAGCGCAGCCCAGACCGGAACCCCGCGGGCCCGGCGGGACAACTCCGGCACCTTCTCGAACGGGTCACCGGGGCCAGGGTGGCCTGGGGTAGCGTCGGCCGCGACCAGATAGCTCGTGTGCACGCCGAACACCTTGCGCACCACCTCCGGCCGGGACACGATCGCCACTCCGCAGTCGTAGGGAACGTTGAGCGTCTTGTGGGCGTCGGTCGCCCAGGAATCGGCCGATTCCACCCCGGCCAGCTGCGCGCGATAACTCGGGCTGGCCGCCGCCCAGAGGCCGAATGCCCCGTCCACATGAACCCAGGCTCCATGCCGGTGCGCCACGTCGATCGCCGCACCCATGGGGTCCGAAGCTCCGGAATGCACGTTGCCAGCCTGCAGGCAGACGATGGCAGGTCCGTCCCCGGCGGTCATCAGCTCGGCCAGAGCGTCCGGGCGCAGTCTGCCTTCCTCGTCGACGTCGACCACGATGGGTGCACCGAGGCCCAGGTAGCGCAGGGTGAGATCGATGACATCGTGACGTTCAGCCCCCACGAAAACCCGTACCCGTGGCGAACCGGCCAGGCCGTTACGGTCAAGGTCCCATCCGGACTGCTCCAGAATCCACTGCCGACCGGCGGCGAGGCCGACGAAATTGGCCATCGTCGCGCCAGTGGTGAATCCGACATCTGCTCCGAGCGGCAGCCCGAGCAGGTCGAGCAGCCAGCCACCAGCGGTCTCCTCGAGGACGGCGGTCGCGGGAGTGGCGAACCGCATTCCGGCGTTCTGGTCCCACGCGGTCACCAGCCAGTCGGCGGCGAGCGCTGCCGGCAGGGTTCCCCCGATGACCCAGCCGAAGAATCGGCCGGACGGCATCGCCATCAGGCCGGGTTCCGCGAAGGAAGCCAGTTCATCGATGACGTCTGCCGGAGAGGTCGGCGACGCGGGGAGCGGGCCCTCCGACAGCGCAGCCAGGGTATCGGCGTCGACGCGGGGGCCGACGGGGCGGGAAGGGAGCGACGCAAGCCAGGCCTGGGCGTGCAGCAGTGCACGGTCCAGAGCCTCGGTGTAGGCATCCGGCTGGGCAGACATGGCGCCATGATAGCCCCGCCCGGTCAGATCTGCCCCGGTCGCCGGTTGCGGACGGGCCCACGGTGACACGCGACAGCGTTAGCTGCTGCACCCTTTTTTCGGTTGCCAGCATTTCCCGACATCTGGATGCGCTCCAGACCATCGCGAAGACGAACAAGGGCCGCGTCGAGGCCAGCGGTGTTGGTGTTCCTGCGGACTGTGTGGTGAGGCCAACGTCCTGGGCGGTATGGCTGCGATCGGTGTCGGTGGATGCACGTAGTCTGAATAGCCGACGAGAGGTGAACAATGGAAGCCGTGCAGCTGGGCCAGTATGCGCCCGCCGGGAAGATTCTCGTACACCTCAGTGACACCCATTTTCTCGCGAATAGCGCGCCGCTCTATGGCGCCGTCGACACCGACCAAACCGTGCACCGCGCGCTCGAGCAGCTGCACCGCTCGGGTATCCGCCCCGATGCGCTCATCCTCACCGGCGACGTGGCCGATCGGGGCGAATCAGAGGCTTACCGCCGCATTCGCGGCATCGTGGAGGCCGCCGCCGCCCAGTGGAATGCCACGATCATCTGGGTGATGGGCAACCACGACAAACGTGAATCCTTTCGTAGCGTGCTGCTGGGCGAGGCAGCGTCGGTCGGGCTGGCGTCGCCCGTCGACCACGTGCACGACCTCGATGGGCTGCGCATCATCGCCCTCGACACGAGCGTTCCCGGCTATCACCACGGCGAAATCACCGACGCGCAATTGACCTGGCTGACCGACGTGCTCCACCAGCCCGCCCGCCACGGGTCGATTTTGGCCCTGCATCATCCACCCATTCCAACGCCGTTGCCGCTGATGAGCGTGCTCGAGCTGCAAGACCAGCCTCGACTGGCTGCCGTACTGGCGGGCAGTGACGTGCGCGCCATTCTCGGCGGGCACCTGCACTATTCCACCCAGGGCCTGTTTGCCGGCATTCCCGTTTCGGTCGCGGCAGCCACTTGCTACACGATGGATTTGAGCGCCCCTCACCGCACACTAACCGGGGTGAACGGCGGCCAGACGCTCAACCTCGTGCACGTCTACGCCGACCAGATCACTCACTCGCAGGTGCCGATCGGGGCTTTCACCGCCGTCACGCAGTTTTCAGCCGATTACGTTGATGAACTGGCCGCCCTCTCGCCGCACGACCGCCGGCAGGCATTTTCGCGGCAGCAATGAGCAGGACAGGCAGAGATAATCAACCGGTGCACCTGAGCGACGACATTGACGATTTTCTGCGCTACCTCACCGCCGAGCGCGGTTACTCGGTGCATACCGTGCGGGCCTACCGCACCGACCTGGACCAACTTGCCAGGTTTGCTGCCGACCGCGGCAACCAGGCATCCGCCGATCTGAGCCTCGAACTCATGCGGGAATGGCTGTGGGTTGCCACCCAGGCCGGTTTGGCCAGGGCCACCCTGGCCCGCCGGTCGGCGTCGGCGCGCAGCTTCACGGCCTGGCTCGCATTCAGCCACGACGACAGCACCGACCCGGCGGCCCGCCTGCGCTCGCCGAAGCCGGGACGCGCCCTGCCGCGAGTCATCACCCATGCCCAAATGACCGACCTGCTCAACCTGCTGGCATCGCGCACCGCCGGGGGAGAGGCACTCGCGCTGCGCGATCGAGCGATCGTCGAGTTGCTCTACGCCTCAGCGCTGCGCGTGTCTGAGCTCGTCGGCCTCGATCTCGCGGACGTCGACCTGGACCGGTTGACCGTGCGGGTCACCGGCAAGGGCGCGAAGGAACGCGTGGTTCCGTTCGGGGTTCCGGCGCAGCGCGCCCTCGTCGACTACCTGCGCCAGGCCCGGAACACGCTCGCAACCGAAGCGGCGGGAACCGGGAACGCGGGGTCGCAGGGGGCCGTGCCGACCGTCACTGCAGCACCGAACGCCACCGCGCTTTTCCTGGGCCGTCAGGGCCAGCGCCTCGGCGTGCGTGGGGTCTACCGCCTCGTCGCAACGTTGCTCGCCGCGGTTCCCGGCACCGGTCCGGCCGGACCGCACGCCCTGCGCCACACCGCAGCTACCCACTTGCTCGATGGAGGGGCCGACTTACGCGCGGTGCAAGAACTTCTCGGGCACGTCAGTCTCGGCACCACCCAGATATACACCCACGTGTCGGCGGAACGACTCAAAGCCAGCTATCGACTGGCCCACCCCCGCGCCTGACCTTGCCCGAGCACAGCATCGCGCCTGACCCTGCCCGAGCACAGCATCGCGCCGTGCCGCCGTGTACCGTGCCGCCGTGTACGGTGCCGCCGTCTTCACTGTGCCGCTGGTAGCAGGATCGCGCGGGGCAGATTGCCGAGAAAGAGCAGCGGCGACACGTACGACCCGTGCAGACGCACACCGAAGTGCAGGCAGCCGGGCGGGCAATGACCACCGGTCGCCACGGTACCGATCACCTGCCCCGCTCGCACGCGATCTCCCACCACGACGAGGGCGACCACGGGCTCCACGGTCGCGATCAGATCACCCGGTTGCGTGATTGACAGCACCGGCCGATCAACGACACTGCCCGCAAACGACACCACACCATCGTGCGGAGCAAAGACCTCCTCGTGGGCCTCAGCCGCCAAATCGATCCCGCGATGACCGACCGCATAGGGCGACTCCGGCGCGACGAATGCCCGGGTCACTCGGTGCGGTTGCGCCAGCGGCCACCGCCAGCCCTCAGCGCGGGCCGGAGCAGTGATCGACGGCGTCCCGGCCCGCGCGGCACCGGAAGCCGGCCCGGCACCAGAAACCACCATCACAACAATGAGAGCGGATGCCGCCAGCACGCGTGGGTTCTGCATCTGCCCACCCTGCCGCGTGGCCTCGCTCTCGGCTGGGCAGCGGGCGGATTCGTGCACAGTTCCGAAGTGCCGGGCCTGTAGAGGAGACAGAGCCGGTCGCTTCCGAACCCCCGGCGGTGATACGCTATCCAAAGCAGCGCTTTGTGCGCTGACTACGCGTGCCCATTTGGCCGCCACGTTCAATCGGTCCCGTCTCACGAGAATCTTCGTGTCACAGGGCGGACGTGCGCCGGGCACCAGGAGCAATGATCGACCGATCATTGCACAAACCGATTGGTGTGGGTTTCCAGCCCGCATCAGAACAGGAGTACGGCACATGGCCGTCGTAACCATCCGCCAGCTGCTTGACAGCGGCGTGCACTTCGGGCACCAGACCCGCCGTTGGAACCCGAAGATGAAGCGTTTCATCTTCACCGAGCGTTCCGGCATCTACATCATCGACCTGCAGCAGTCGCTCGGGTTCGTTGACAAGGCTTATGACTTCGTCAAGGAGACGGTTGCCCACGGCGGCACCATCCTCTTCGTCGGCACCAAGAAGCAGGCCCAGGAATCCATCTCCGAGCAGGCGCAGCGCGTGGGCCAGCCCTACGTCAACCAGCGCTGGCTCGGTGGACTTCTCACCAACTTCCAGACCGTTTCCAAGCGTCTGGCCCGCATGAAAGAACTCGAAGAGCTCGACTTTGAGGACACCGCTAAGAGCGGGTTCACGAAGAAGGAAATGCTCATCAAGAAGCGCGAGCTCGTCAAGCTGCACAAGAGCCTCGGCGGCATCCGCAACCTCACGAAGACCCCGTCGGCGTTGTGGGTTGTGGACACCAACAAGGAGCACCTCGCCATTGACGAGGCGCGCAAGCTCGGCATCCCCGTCATCGCGATCCTCGACACCAACTGCGACCCCGACGACGTGCAGTACCCGATTCCGGGCAACGACGACGCCATCCGCTCCGTTGGCCTGCTGACCCGCATCATCGCGGACGCCGCAGCCGAGGGACTCATCCAGCGTCACGCCAAGCCGGAGGCCGAAGTCGAGCCCCTCGCTGCGTGGGAAGCTGAACTGCTCCAGGCCACCGACGTCGAGACCACCCCTGCGCAGTCCTCTGCCGAAACCGAGAAGGTTGCCGACGCTACTGTCGTCGCCGACGAGGCCGTCGTTGCAGAGTCCACCATCGCCGACGCTGTCGCCGACACCGACGTTGCTGCCGTACTGGCTGCCGTCGCTGACGACACAACCGTTGTTGCAGACGAGACCAAGTAAGGAACCCGGATGGCAAACTTCACACTCGAAAACGTCAAGGCTCTTCGCGAGAACCTCGGCACCGGAATGGTCGACACCAAGAATGCCCTCGTTGAAGCTGACGGCGACATGGACAAGGCCATCGAGATCCTGCGTCTCAAGGGTGCCAAGGGCAACGCCAAGCGCGCCGACCGCTCCACCTCGGAGGGACTCGTCGCTGCCAAGGAAATCGGCACGACCGCGTTCATGATCGAGCTTGCCTGCGAGACCGACTTTGTCGCGAAGGGTGACAAGTTCGTCGTCCTGGCCGACAAGGTTCTCGACGCGATCGCCGCTGCTGGCGCACGCGACGTTGAGGCTGGACTGGCCGCATCGGCCGGAACCCAGACCGTTGCGGAGCTCATCGACGGCGAAGCCGCCATCATCGGCGAGAAGTTCGAACTTCGCCGTGTCGCTGCTGTCGACGGCGAGCTGTTCTCGATCTACCTGCACAAGACCAGCAAGGACCTGCCTCCGCAGGTTGGCGTTGTTCTCGGCTTCTCGGGAGCCGACGTGGAAACCGCGCGCAGCGTAGCCCAGCACATTTCGTTCGCCAACCCCGAGTACCTCGCGGCGAGCGATGTTCCTGCTGACCTCGTGGAGACCGAGCGCAAGATCGTCACCGAGATCTCCAAGAACGAGGGCAAGCCGGAAGCGGCACTGCCCAAGATCGTTGAGGGACGCGTCAAGGCCTACCTCAAGCAGGTCGCACTGCTCGAACAGGACTACGCCAAGGACAACAAGCTGTCCGTCGCGAAGGTTCTCGACGACGCAAAACTGACCGTGTCGGGCTTTGCCCGATTCAAGGTCGGCGCCTAACAAAAAATGACGGAGGCCGGATTGCGAAAGCGATCCGGCCTCCGTTTTGTGTGTGTGCCCCGGTGGGGTATGCGCGCGCACTCGGTAGTTTGGTAGTACTCCCTCTCGGAAGGCCCCGCACGACATGACTGACACGGCCAGCTCGCCCATGCCCCACACCAGCCCGATAAACCCGACCGCGGTCGTGAAGAAACGACGGGTGCTTCTCAAACTGTCCGGTGAGGCCTTCGGCGGCGGCGCCGTGGGTGTGAATCCCGATGTCGTCAGCTCACTGGCCCGGGAGATCGCCGAGGGTGCCAAGCAGGTCGAAGTGGCCATCGTCGTCGGCGGCGGCAACTTCTTTCGAGGCGCCGAGCTCTCCCAGCGCGGTATGGACCGCGGACGCGCCGACTACATGGGCATGCTCGGCACCGTCATGAACGCCCTCGCCCTGCAGGACTTTCTGGAACAGGCCGGTGCCGAAACCCGCGTGCAGTCCGCCATCTCGATGACCCAGGTCGCCGAGCAGTACATTCCGCGGCGCGCCGAACGGCACCTGGAAAAGGGCCGCGTTGTTATCTTCGGTGCTGGAGCGGGACTGCCCTACTTCTCGACCGATACGGTGGCCGCGCAGCGTGCCCTGGAAATCGACGCCGATGTGGTGCTCGTGGCGAAGAACGGCGTGGACGGCGTGTATTCCGACGACCCGCGCACCAACCCGGATGCTCAGAAGATTCACCACATCACCTATCTGGAGGCCCTGCAGCGCGGCCTCAAGGTGGTCGACTCCACCGCGTTCAGCCTGTGCATGGACAACCACATGCCCATGCAGGTGTTCGGCATGGCGCCCGAGGGCAACGTCACCGCGGCCATCCTCGGCACCGATCTGGGCACCCGCGTCTCCAACTAGAATTGTTCCACCACCAATAAAGGAGTCACCGTGATCGCGGATGTTCTTTCCGACGCCACTGCGCGCATGAACCGGGCCCTCGAGGCCGCCAAAGACGACTTTGGCACCGTGCGAACCGGCCGCGCCAACCCGCAGATGTTCGCGAAGATCCTGGTGAGCTACTACGGCACGCTCACCCCGCTGGAACAGCTCGCGTCGCTGCAAAACCAGGAAGCGCGCACCATGTTGATCGGTCCCTACGACAAGTCCGCGCTGCGCGACATTGAGATCGCCATCCGCGATACCCCGAACCTCGGCGCCAACGTCGGCAACGACGGCACCACCATCCGGGCTACCCTGCCCGAACTCACCACGGAACGCCGCAAGGAATTCGTGAAGATCGTCAAGGCCAAGGCGGAGGATGCCCGCATCTCGGTGCGCAATATTCGCCGTAAGGCCAAAGACGAGCTCGATGCGCTCAAGAGCGAGGTTGGCGACGACGAGGTGGGTCGCGCCGAAAAAGAGCTCGAACTGATCACCAAGAGCCACGTGGACGGCATTGACGACGCTTTCAAGCGCAAGGAAGCCGAACTCCTCGAGATCTAGGGAACGATCAGATGACCGAGAAACCGGGGAACGATCAGCCGCATAAACGCGGTCACGGCGTCAGTCGCGCCGAGTTCCGGGCGCAGGTGAAATCGACCCGCGCTGATTTCGAACGTCAGGTGCAGAACACCAAGGCTGATTTTGAACGCCAGGTGCAGGCGACCCGGGCCCAACTCGACGCGACGAACGAGCGCATCGAGGCCCGCACCGGGCGCAACCTTATTCTGGCCATCCTGATCGGACTCGTGCTCGGCGGCGCCATGCTCGTGAGCCTCATCATCATCAAAGAACTCTTCATGATCTTCGCGGTCGTGATCGTGGGATTCTGCGCCTTCGAACTGGCCCAGGCCCTGAGGCACGCCGGGCGAAACGTGCCGCGCATCCCCGTGATTGTCTCCGCGGTCGCGATCGTCCCGGCCGCGTTCTACGGCGGAGCGATCGGCCAATGGCTGGTCATGCTCGGCGGCATCGTGCTGATCGGCCTGTGGCGTTTGGCCCTGCTCGTGGTTACGTCCCATCGAGCCTCGGCCCGTTCCATCGTCGGGGACGTGGGTGGCGGCATCCTGATTCAGGTCTACGTCGTCTTTCTCGCCAGCTTCGCCGTACTGCTCGTCGCTCAGCCGCACGGTCAATGGTGGACCCTCGCCTTCCTGATCCTGGTCATTTCGGCGGATACCGGCGCATACGTGAGCGGGCTCAATTTCGGCAAGCATCCGATGGCGCCCTCGATCAGCCCCAAGAAAACATGGGAGGGCTTTATCGGTGCCGGGCTGATCTGCATGATTGCCGGCGTCCTGTTATCAATTTTCATGCTCGACCAGGCGTGGTGGTTCGGATTGATCTTTGGAGCGGTCATCCTACTGACCGCCACCTTTGGAGACCTGGCCGAATCGCTCATCAAACGTGACCTCGGCATCAAGGACATGAGCTCGTGGCTGCCCGGTCACGGCGGTTTTCTGGATCGACTGGACTCGATCTTGCCGTCGGCCGCTGCCGCATACGCGCTCTACCTGGTCTTCGCGTGAGCCAGAACGATTTTTCCCCCACAAACTCCGTACGAGACAAGAGGCTATGAGCACCATATTTCCCCGAGTGGGCCGTAAGTCTCTCGGTTATAACGTCACCCAGGTCGAAACATTTCTGGATGCGGCTCGGCGTGCCTACGACCAACCCGACGACGACGAGCTCGACGCCGATACCGGTGTCGTCGAATCCGTCGATACCATTGCCGCCAGCGGCGAGCCCAACCGAACGGTATCCGGGGCGTCGGTCCCTGACGACACCAGGGTCTTTCCTACTGCTGATCACCAAAAGGTCGAGACGAAAGCAAGCCGTGGCAGTGCGGCCCTGACGGCTGAGGGCATCCGCCACACGGCCTTCGCGATGCACAAGGACGGTTACTCTCCCGATCACGTTGATGCGGCCTTGGAAAGACTCGAAGACGCCTTCGCGGCAAGGGAACGAGATCAGGCGACGCGCGCCGGGGGAGAGCAGGCCTGGATGGCGGACGCCGAAAGCGCGGCCAACGTGCTCGTCGCCCGACTCAGCCGCCCGCCCGGGCAGCGTTTCACGCGCGCGAGCGTGCTGGCGGTCGGCTATAAAAAAGCGGATGTCGACCGTCTCGCCAACAAATTGGTGAAACATTTCCGACACGGTCACGAGCTCACTGTCGATGAAGTTCGCACGGCCGTCTTTCGCCCTGAGCGGGGTGGATACCGCGAGGCGCAGGTAGACCTCGTGCTGGACAGCGCTGTCGACGTCATGCTCGCGGTGCGCTGAGTTGGCGACCACTACGTGGTCAGTAGTAAATTTGTGCGATAGAGTCGGGGACAAATGGGTAGGCATCAGCACGTAATCGACATTGTTCCGGCCAAGACCCGTCCAGGTGTTTCTCGAACCCGACCTCGGGTGAAGTCGGCGCACTTTCTGTTCGGGTTCACCGCAGCGTTCGCATTCGTGCTCGTCACCGTGGTTGATCCCTACTCGGGCGCTACGGCATCGCCGTACTTTCAAATCGCCGGCAGCACCACCGATGGTGGCCCGGCCCAGGCTGTGCTCGTAGCCGGCAGTTACACCAACACCATCGCTCGGGACGGTTATGTCGTCACCGAGAAGCCCAAACCGGTGCCGGTTGTCGTCGCGGCCGAGAAGAAGAAGCCGAGTTTCTCGGCGCCGTCGGCCGCTGTGCCCGATCCGGGGTCAGCTCAGGCCTACGCCTACGACGCCGTCGCGGCCCGCGGATGGGGCGAGGACCAGTTCAACTGCCTGGTCTCGCTCTGGCAGAAAGAGTCGGGTTGGCGCGTCAACGCCCAGAACGGGTCGAGCGGCGCCTACGGAATCCCACAATCGCTCCCCGGCTCCAAGATGGCGTCGGCAGGCGAAGACTGGGCCACGAACGCAGGAACACAGATTGAATGGGGCCTCGGCTATATCACCGGCCGTTACGGTACACCGTGCGGCGCGTGGGAGAAATCCAAGGCCTCCGGCTGGTACTGACTACCCGCCGGCACCACCTGGCGTTCGGCCGCAGGGCCGCACTTTAGACTGGACCCATGGCGCGCAGCAATCGACCCCGAGGCCGCAAAGCCAAGCAGCAGGACGACGACGAAGCCGTCGGCCTCAATCACCTGCTAGCGGGGTGGCGGCGCAGTGAGGTTCGTCGGGACGGGCTGTGGCACGTGCAGCCGGTTCCCGCCAAACAGGCAGTTAAAACCTACCTGTGCCCCGGCTGCACCCTCGAGATCGTGCCGGGAACAGCGCACATCGTAACGTGGCGCGGCGATGGGGTACTCGGCGATGCCGCCGACCTGTCCAACCGGCGGCATTGGCATAACCACTGTTGGAAAATCAAGTGACGCACCTGGTACACCAGCGCGCACCGAGATATGAGGAGACTCAGTGACTCTGCCGGTTGACATTCGTGGGGCCATCGAACTGCCCGCCACCATCGAGCACATCGAACTGCAGACCAGCGATGGGCTCACCCTGGTGGGTGAACTGGCGACCCCGGTCGGCCGTGCACCGGTCGCGACGCTTGTGACCCTGCATCCGCTGCCCACCGCTGGCGGCTTCATGGACTCACACATTCTGCGTAAGGCAGCTAACCGTCTGCCCGCCCTGGCTGATTTGGCCGTACTGCGGTTCAACACTCGCGGTACGTCGTCGCCCCGCGGCACGAGCGAGGGCGATTTCGGCCACGGACTCACCGAACGGGCCGATGTAGCTGCGGCGATGGCCTTCGTCGCCGAGCGCGAGCTGCCCAATCCCTGGTTGGTCGGTTGGTCGTTCGGCACAGAACTCGCGCTCAAGTACGGCCTGGAGCATCCGATCCGAGGTGCCATCCTGTTGTCGCCGCCGTTGCACCGGACGACCGCTGAGGAGGTGGCGGCGTGGGCCGGAAATGAACGGGCTCTGGTGGCTATGATCCCCGAGTTCGACGACTATCTGCGACCGGATGCCGCCCGCCTGCGGTTCACGAGCGTTCCCGACCTCCGTCTCGTCGCAGTCGCGGGTGGTAAACACCTGTGGGTCGGTGAAAACCTGACCCGCCGAGTACTGACCGAGATCGTGGCCACCGTCAATCCCGGCGCGCTTCCGCTGCCCACCGAGTGGACGGCGCCGTAGCCAGACGCGTCCTGCGCGCCGCGGCCGCGCGGCCTCGAGACCGGTCAGAGCGCGTTCTGGCGGGGGATGACGACCTGTTTGACGATCATGATAATCGAGGCGGCGACCGGGATGGCGATGAGCGCGCCGAGAATGCCGAGCAGGCTGCCGCCGGCCAGAGCCGCGATCACGACGACCGCGCCCGGCACGGAGACGGCCCGGTTCATGATGTTCGGGCTGAGCACGTAGGCCTCGACCTGCATGTAGATGAGGTAATAAATAGCAGCGGCCAGGGCAGTCTGCGGGGAACTGCCAATCTCGGGGATCAGGCAGGTCAGCACGATGATGACCGAGCCGGAAATGGTACCGATCAGCGGCACCAGGGACAGCAGAAAGGCGATGAACGCCAGAAGGGCCGGAAACGGTGCCCCGATGATCGACAGAAAGATAAAGCTCAGCACGCCATTGACGGAAGCCAACGCTGCCTGCCCGACGATGTACCGACCGACCGCCGTGGTGATCTGCTCGCTGATATCGGTGAAGCGCTCCCGCTTGGACGCTGGAACCAGCTGGTAAGTTGCGCGCTTTATGGCGTTCAGGGAGGCCGTGAAGTACAGCGTGAGAATCAAAATGATGAGACCGCCGAACAGGCCGTTGACAAAAGCCAACCCCGACTGAACGACCGTGGCCGTGATGTTGGTCAGGTTTCCGCCAAGAAAATCGGTAATCGTCCTGCTGATCTGTCCGATGTCGAAGCCGGGGAACTGCTTCTGGAGATCAGTCAGGAACGTCGAGCTGTTGACTGCCCGAACGAGTTCCGGAATGAGGTTGGAGAGCTTGGACAGCTGGCCGACAATGATCGGAACGATCGCAACGATCACCGCGGTGAGCACGCCGAGCACCGCCGTCACCACGGTCAGAATGGCAGCCCAGCGAGGGAATTTCTTCTTCTCCAACCAGGAAACGGCCGGGTCTAGACCAAGCGCGATGAACAGCGCGGCCCCGACATAGATGATGATCGTCTGCAGGGTGATCACCGAGGTGATGATCAGTAGGCCCAACCCGACGCCCAGGGTACCCACAAGGCCAAACCGGAATGCATTTTGAATTTTCACGTGTCGACTCCAGGAGTGGGGAATTACTCGGCCGTGACCCGTTCCGCCTGGGTCAAAACGCTGCGCAGGCTCTCGAAATAACCGGCAACGGCATCGCGCTCAATCCTAATCTGCGATAACCGGTCTTCGGCGTCGGCGACGAGGGCGCGCGAACGCGTCGTCGCCTCGGTGACGAGTGTGGTGGCGGTGAAGTGGGCGTCGCTGAGAATGCGCGCGGCGTTCTCTTCGGCGAGGTCCTTGTTCGCCTTGGCCTCCTCGCGCGCACCGGTATCCAGTTGCTCGTTGAGGGTGCGCAGCTCGGTGGTGCGCTCCGTCGTCTCGATGAGCTGCTTGGCGGCATCCGCTTGAAACTTCTGCGTCTGCGCCACAGCTTCCTGATGGCGGGCCAGATGGTCCTGCTCGGCCTCGTCGCGGCGCGCTTTCAGCTCAACGTCGAAGTCGGCTCGGGACTGATCGATCTCCCGGGTCAGGCGACCCGCCTCGTGCTCACCCTTCTTGCGTGTGGCGGTGAGCTGGTTTTCCAGATCGATGCGGGCCTGTTCGGCCTCGGCCTCGGCGTCGATACGAGCCTGCTGGTTTTCTCGGGCCAGGTCGGCGCCGGCCTGCTCTCCCGTGGCGGTGAGAGCGGCACGGGCCTGCTCGATCTCGCGGGCCAGGCCGGCACGCTTGCGATCGAGCTCGCGAACGAGGTCAGTCTGCGCCTGCTCACGTTCGACCTCGGTCACCGCGTGCGCCTGTTCGATTTCGCGGGCCAGATCGATACGACCCTGCTCGACCTCGGCGGCGAGCAGGGTTCGCGCCTGATCCGCCTCGTGGGCGCCGGCCAGCCGGGCCTGCTCGCTGTCCCGGGCGAGATCGACGCGAGCCTGTTCGGTCTCGGCGCCGAGATCGACGCGCGCTTGCTCGGTCTCCCGCTGTAGATCAGCGCGCTGCTGATCGAGTTCCAGTGCCACTTCGGCGCGGGTCAGCTCGGTCTCGCGAGTCAGTCCGGCCGCAATCTCACGGGCCTCCGTGGCCTCGCGCTGGGCGACCACACGCACTTCGGCTGCTTCGCGATCGGCCTCCGAGCGAATGGCCGCCACCTCACGCTTGACCGTGGCACGCGCTTCGGCGGCCTCGGTGGCGACCGCGCCGCGAATCAGTGAGGCATCGCGAACCGCGTCCTGGGTGATCTGGGCCTGGTCGTCTTGGGCGCGAGCGCGCAAGTCATCCGCTTCGACGCGCACGTCATCGAGTACACGGCGCGCCTTGACGGCGGCATCGGACAAAGTGCGTTCGGACTGCTCCAGCGCGTTCTGACGAAGCAGCTGCACCTCGTCGTTGGTCGCGGCACGCAGCTTTTCGGCGTCGATATCGGCTTGAGCGATGACGCGGGTGGACTGCTCCTCGGCGACGCGAAGGGTGTTCTCCAGTTTGGTACCGAGACCGGAGAACGTGGGGCTCCCCACCTCCTCGATCTCGGCATTGAGATCGTCGATGCGGCTGGTCAGCCGTTTGATCTCCCGGCCGGCTTCTGCGTTTTGAGTGTTGGCGTGAATCAGTTCGCGTCGCAGCGACTGGACGGCCTTGGTGACCTCATCCTTGTCATAGCCGCGAAACACCTGGGTGAAATCAGCTTCGTCGTCAGACATTGTTACTCCTCACAAATGGGGCCCCGGCCCTCGATGGATCATGCATGACGGGGAACAGGACAATTTTAGTGCGTTGCCGCCCCAGCTCGGTTTCGCGTACCGACCGACGGGGACGCGGGCGCTATTAGGCACCTTTCAGGAGAACGCAGTAACGTAGGATCTCCGTGCGTGCGGATTTTCAGGCACGTGGGTCAGCCAGAGTGACTGAACAGTACCGACCAGCAAAAATGCTGAAGGGTGATACGTGCGTTTTGTTCTTGCCATCGTGGCCCTCGTTCTTGCTGCCGTGATGATCGTTCTCGGCATCGCGCAGCGAACGATCTTTCTCGAACCCGCTTTCACCTCTTTGAGCTCGACCGTCACCGGTGACGCGAAGTACACCGTGATCAATCCCAGCGCCCTGGCGGCCTCGACGGGCAGCCAGACCATCAACGTGCGCGGAGACGGGGCCATCTTCCTCGCGTACGGGCGTTCCGAAGACGTTGCCGCCTGGATCGGGGACGACGCGTACGCCACCGTCGGCCTCAGCGAGAAAACCGGGGAACTGACCTCTACCGTCACCGATGCCGTTGTTCCCGACAATCCCAACGGAACGTCGGGCGCTGCTGCAACACCGGATGCTGCCGCCGCGATCGTGAATCCGGCCGGCTCAGACCTCTGGCTCGACGAATACTCCGGCACGAAATCCGTGACGACCACGCTGGCCCTGCCCGAGGGTATCTCGGTGCTCGTCGCCTCGGACGGGATCGAGCCGGCGCCCGCGAGCATCCGACTCTCCTGGGCCTCAGACAATTCCACCCCGTTGGCAGGCCCGCTCCTCGCCGGTGGTGCCGTGCTGCTTCTGGCTGGCCTGGTGCTCTACGTGTTGGCCCTGCTGCACCTGCGTCGCTCCCGCCGGCCGCGCCGCAACCTTCCGCGCGGTCCCCGCATGCCCAGATTGCCTCGCGCCCCACGACCGAAGGCCATCAAGGCCAGTCAAATCACCCAATCGCGGCGTGGAATCACCCACCGGGTCGCCGTCGTGCCGATGATTGTGGTCTCCGGCCTCGTCTTGACGGGCTGTTCGGCCGATCTCTGGCCCGACCTCAGTACGGCCAGCACCACCACCGCTACCCCTACCGCGACGCCACAATCCACCGATTCGGTCGAAGCTGCCGCCGAGCTGCCGCCGCCCGCCGTGACCGTCTCTCAGCTGGAGACGATCATGAGTGAAATCTCGCGGCTCAGCGCGGAGGCCGATACCAACCTCAATACCGACAGCATCGCGACGCGATTCACCGGGCCGGCCCTGGAACAGCGCCTGGCCAACTACAAGATCCGTGCCGTCGACCCGGCCATCGCCCCGCTCGTTGCACTGCCGGCGGCCCCGCTCACGTTCACGCTGCCACAGCAGACCAATTCCTGGCCGCGGGTCGTCATGACCGTCATTCAGGACGAAAACGATCCCAGCATTCCGACGATGGCGGTCATGCTCAAGCAGGAATCGCCGCGCGCCAACTATCAGGTGAACTACCTGTTCGCGTTGGAGCAATCGGCGCACGTACCGAAGGCAGCTCCGGCCATCGTCGGTGCACCCGCTATCGCCCCGGACAACAAGCTGCTGTTGCTGCCACCGGACCAGCTGGCCGCCGCCTACGCCGACGTTTTGACGCAGGGCGAAGCGAGCCCCTCGTACGAACTGTTCGAGAGCGAGGGCGACAACTTCCGAATCCAGGTCGCTGACCTCAACGCCGCCAAGATCGCCGCCCTGCCGTCAACCGCATCGATCGATTTCGCGGCCATGGCGGGCAGCGACGAGACCGTCGCCCTGGCCACGAACGACTCCGGCAGCATCGTCTCCGTCAGCATGACGGAGACCGAGACGGTCAAACCCGTCGATGCCGGCGCCACGGTGGGCCCGGCGGCTGACGCCCTCGCTACCAAGGCGCTTTCCGGCATCACCACCACGGCTAAGGGCTTTCAGAATACCTACCGCGACCAACTGCTGTTCTATGTGCCCACGGCCGGTTCAAGCGACAAAATCGTGCTCCTGGGCTTCGCCCAGGGCCTCATCACATCAGCGGAGCTTCCATGACGAATATGCCCCCTCTCGGATCGAACCTGCGCGGAGCGGTCGACCTCTCTTCTCTCGTGAACCGTGCCCCCGTCGGGACGCCGCCGGTCGCCGGTGGTGGCCCACCCGTGACCGGCACACCCGCCGGCGGTGATGCATCGTCGATCGGTGCTGTCACGGTTCCAAGCCTCGTGCTGGACGGCACGGACGCCAATTTCGGTGAGCTGCTCGAGCTCTCCTCCCGCGTTCCGGTTATCGTCGCGCTCTGGGCGTCGTGGAGCGAACCCTCCACCCAGCTCATAACGGTGTTGGAGAAGCTCATCACCGGTCTCGCCGGTCAGTTCGTGCTCGCCCGGGTCGAGATCGACACCAACCCGCAGCTCGCACAGGCGTTCCAGGCACAGTCGGTGCCCACGGTCGCCGCGGTCATCACGGGCCAGCCGGTGCAGCTCTTCAACGGCCCGCTCGCCGAGGAACAAATCAGCGACGTGCTCGGCCGCGTGTTGGAGCTCGCCGCGCAGCAGGGTGTGACGGGCACGGCCGAGGCGTCCGACGTGGCCGTCGACGCCGAGCCGGTCCCCGTGGTCGACGAGCCACTGCCGCCGCACCACCTGGAGGCATACACGGCGATCGAAGCCGGCGACTACGCCACCGCCCAGAACGAATACCGCACGGCGCTGGCCCAAAACCCGAACGACACCATGGCCGTAGCTGGCCTGGCCCAGGTGAGCTTGCTCGCCCGGCTGCAGGGCAAGACGATCGACCAGATCCGAAACGGTGCGGCATCATCTCCCGACGACCTCGAGGCGCAGCTCCTGGTCGCCGACCTGGATTTGTCGGGCGGTCATATCGAAGACGCCTTCGATCGCCTGCTGAACCTGTTCCCGGCGCAGCCCGCACCGGGACGCAACACGATCCGCGAACGCATCCTGGAGCTCTTCGAGGTCATCGGCACCGACGACCCCCGAGTGGCACCCACCCGCTCTCGCCTGGCGGCCCTGCTCTACTAATCCCCCTGGAGCGAGAGCGCTACGAGGGCCCGGACACCTGCGTTTTCGGGCTGTCTTCGCGCTCTCACCGCAGGGGTATCAGCGGCGCAGGCGCAACCAGAGACCGGCCAGGGGCGGCAGGGTCAGTGTCGCGGAGGCGGGCCGGCCGGCCCATGGCTCATTGAAGGCTTCGACCGTGCCCAGATTACCCACGCCGGACCCGCCGAAGTCGCCGGCGTCCGTATTGAGAATCTCTTCCCACTGCCCGGCAAAGGGCAGGCCCACCCGGTAGTCGGTGTGCGGCTGTCCGGCGAAGTTGAAGAAGCAGGCGACGGGAACCCCATGGTTGTCCCAGCGCAAGAAAGACACGACGTTCTGGCTCGCTGCGCCCCCGTCGAGCAGTTCGAAACCGCCCGGGTCGTTGTCGCGACTCCACAGGCTCGCGTTGTCGCGGTAGACCCGGTTGAGCTGCCCGACCAGGTTGAACAATCCGCGGTGTGCCGGCTGGTCGAGCATCCACCAGTCCAGTCCGCGCTCCTCGCTCCATTCTGATCGCTGCCCGAACTCGCTGCCCATGAACAGCAGCTGCTTGCCAGGGTGCGCCCACATGAACGACAGGTAGGCGCGCACGTTGGCGAGCTGCTGCCAGGAATCGCCGGGCATCTTCGATACCAGGGCGCCCTTGCCGTGCACGACCTCGTCGTGGCTGATCGGCAGCAGAAAGTTCTCGCTGAACGCATACATGAATGAGAAGGTGATGTCGTTGTGGTGGTACGACCGGTACATCGGGTCGACCTGCATGTACTCGAGCGAGTCGTGCATCCAGCCCATGTTCCACTTGAACCCGAATCCGAGTCCGCCACCGCTGGTGGGGGCCGTCACCCCGCCCCAGTTGGTGGATTCCTCGGCGATCATGATGGTGCCGGGGTTGCGCTTGTAGGCGGTCGCGGTGATCTCCTGCAGCAGGCTGATCGCCTCGAGGTTCTCGTTGCCGCCGTACCGGTTCGGCTCCCACTGGCCGTCTTCGCGCGAATAATCGAGGTAGAGCATCGAGGCGACCGCATCGACACGCAGGGCATCGATGTGGAATTCTTCGAGCCAGTACAGGGCGTTCGCGACCAGGAAGTTGCGTACCTGCATCTGACCGAAGTCGAAGATGTAGGTGCCCCAGTCCAGCTGCTCGCCGCGGCGCGGGTCTGGATGCTCGTAGAGCGGCTGGCCGTCGAAACGGGCGAGGGCGAAGTCGTCTTTGGGAAAGTGACCGGGAACCCAGTCCATGATCACGCCGATGCCAGCCTGGTGCAGCCGGTCGATGAGATAGCGCAGGTCATCGGGGGAGCCGAATCGGCTGGTCGGGGCGTAATAGCCGCTGACCTGATAGCCCCAGGACCCACCAAACGGATGCTCGGCGAGGGGCATGAACTCCACGTGCGTGAAGCTGAGCTCGTGCAGATACCCGACGAGTTGATCGGCCAGGTCGCGGTAGCCGAGCCCGGGACGCCACGAGCCGACGTGCATCTCGTAGATGCTCATCGCCTGGTCGTGGGGATCGTTGGCGGCTCGGTTGGCCAGCCAGGCAGCATCCGCCCATTCGTAGTGCGATGCGGTGACCACCGATGCGGTCTGCGGCGGCACCTCGGCAAGCCGGGCCATCGGGTCGGCTTTCTCCACCCAGGCGCCGGACTGCGTGAGCAGCTGGAATTTGTAATTGGTCCCGAGTTCCAGGCCCGGAATGAACAGTTCCCACACGCCGGTACTGCCCATATTGCGCATGGCGTGGGTGACCCCGTTCCACCCGTTGAAGTCGCCGATCACGCGGGCGGCGCGGGCGTGCGGTGCCCAGACCGCGAAGGACGTGCCGGTCGAGGCCGCCGTGACGCCCTGGTGCTCCCGGTGGTGTGCGCCCAGGACATCCCAGAGGCGCTCGTGGCGGCCTTCACCGATCAGGTGCAGGTCCAGCTCGCCGAGCGTTGGAACGAAGCGGTAGGGATCATCGCAGATCCACGGCGGGGCATCCTGGTAGCGCGCCTCGATCGTGTAGTCGGTGAGTCCGAGGGTGCTTTCGCCCTGCCAGATACCCTGCGCGAGGTGGGCCAGTTCCACGTGCGCGCCGTTGGCCAGAATCGCGAAAACCTCGGTAGCAAGGGGCCGCAATGCTCGGATCACGACGAGCGCGTCGGAGACACCGGCCTGGTGGGCGAGGTGCTGGCCGAGAATCTCGTGCGGGTTGTAATAGCAGCCGGCGGCGACGGCTTCGAGAACGTGGTCGGGAATCGGTGCCGGCTCGGTGGGGGCCACGTGCTTCTGCGCCTTCGTGGACTGTGTCTTCAAGGACTGCGCCTTCTTGCCGTCGATGTTCTTTGCCTGACCCTTCTTATGATTGCTCGAGTTCTTCTTTTTCTCGTCTTCGTTCTTGTCGCCGCTCATGCGCGGCCCGGATCGTGGGGGGTGACGTGCAGGATATGCACCGGCTCGGTGAAGGCATCGAGCCGCACGAAGTTGTCGGCCGACCAGGTCCAGGTGACGCCCGACACGAGGTCATGCGCGTCGAAGGTGTCGCCGCGAGCAATGCCGAAGCGGGTCACGTCGAGGTGAACAACCGTCTGGCGCACGGAGTGCGGGTCGACGTTGGCGACGATGATCAGGGCATCCGCTTGCCCGGTGCCGGTGAACGCGGCGTCGAGGTACTTGCTGTAGACGAGGATCGAGTCGTCGTCACTGCTGTGGATATCCAGATTGCGCAGCTGCCCCAGCGCCGGATGCTCGTTCCGGATGCGGTTGAGCAACGTCAGGTACGGGGCGAGGGACTCGCCCAGTTCCTCAGCCTTGCTCCAGTCGCGCGGCCGGTACTCGTACTTCTCATTGTCGATGCTCTCTTCGGCACCCAGCCGGGCGACGTTCTCAAACAGGTCGAAACCGGCGTAGACACCCCAGCTCGGCGCCGCCGTCGCGGCCAGCGCCGCCCGAATCTTGAACGCTGCCGGGCCGCCGAATTGCAGGTACTCGGTGAGGATATCAGGGGTGTTCACGAACAGATTCGGGCGGAGGAAATCGGGAGTATCGGTGGCGAGACCGTCGAAGAACTCCTCCAGCTCGGTTTTCGTGTTGCGCCAGGTGAAATACGTGTACGACTGCTGAAAACCGACCTTGCCGAGCGCCTGCATGAGGGCCGGCCGGGTGAAGGCCTCGGCGAGAAAGACCACGTCGGGGTCGGTCTGGTTGACCTCCTTGAGCAGCCATTCCCAGAAGTCGAGCGGCTTGGTGTGCGGGTTGTCCACCCGAAAGATGCGCACGCCGAGACTGATCCAGTAGCGCAGCAGACGTAGTGCCTCCGCACGGATACCGGCGGGGTCGTTGTCAAAATTGATCGGGTAGATGTCCTGATATTTTTTCGGCGGGTTCTCGGCATAGGCGATGGTGCCATCGGGCAGGGTCGTGAACCAGTCGGGGTGCTCCTCTACCCAGGGATGGTCGGGGGAGGCCTGCAGTGCGAAGTCCAGGGCGATTTCAATGCCGAGAGAGGCGGCCTCTTTCAGAAAGAAGCTGAAATCGGCCACCGTGCCGAGGTCCGGGTGGATGGCGTCATGGCCTCCGTCGGCCGAGCCGATCGCCCAGGGCGAGCCCGGGTCACCGAGTGCGACGGTGAGCGAATTGTTCGGACCCTTGCGGAAAGCCTGCCCGATGGGGTGGATCGGCGGCAGATAGAGCACGTCGAAGCCCATGGCGGCTACGGCGGGCAGACGCTTGGCCGCGGTGCGGAAAGTTCCGCTCTGCCAGGTGCCGTCGGCGCGCCGCACGGCGCCTTCCGAACGCGGAAAGAACTCATACCAGGAGCCGACCCCGGCCCTGGCACGTTCGACGATGATGGTGCGTTCCGCCGAGATGGACGCCAGCCCGGCAAGCGGCTGGGCCGCGATGACCTGCAGCAGGGCGGCATCCGCCACTGCGAGAAAACGCTCGGTGGCCGACTTGCCGGTATCGGCGAGGGTGGCTGCGGCCGCCTTGAACAGGCGGCGTGCGGCGAGCGGGCGGGCCTTGTCGATGCCAGCCTGGGCCAGGAGCGCGCCGCCGATGGTGAACATGAGTTCCACGTCGATGCCGGCCGAAATCTTGATAGCGGCGTTGTGTTCCCAGGTGGCGAAGTCGTCGGCGTAGGCGCGCACGCGATACTGCCAGTGGCCCGCGGCGCCGAGCTGCGCCTGTGTGCCATAGCGGTCGGATCCGTCAGCCTCGAGCACCATCGGATGCCTCGTCGTGCTGCCGTCCGGCGCCGTGAGCTGCAGGTCGACACCGATGAGGTCGTGTCCCTCGCGAAAAGCGGTCGCTGCGAACGGCACAACTTCACCGACGAAGGCGCGGGCTGGCCAGAGATTGTCGTTCAGCTGGGGCGAGAGGTCGAGCAGGGGAATACGGCCGACCGATGCGCTGCTCCGGTGGTTCGGTACCGTGTCGGTCGGCGTCATGATGGACGCGTCGACAGGGGAGCCGCTCGGTACTGTCGGCTGGATCGTCTTTTTCGCTGCTGTCTTGGCCACACCACGACCGTAGCGTGAACAGCGGCCATGGCGCTCCCCTTCTATCAGGCTTGCCCGCGCGTGGTCGAGGTGTTTCATATTCGACACGCGGCACCCCTAAGGTTGACCTCGTGAAGGCCATCCGCAAATTTACCGTCCGTGCCGTTCTTCCCGAGCCTCTCGCGGCCCTTGAGGAGCTTGCCGGCAATCTTCGCTGGTCGTGGCATGAGCCCACCCGGCAGCTGTTCGAGCGCATCGCCCCTGAGCTGTGGCGCGAGATCGGAACTGATCCTGTCGCCCTGCTTGGTGCTGTGGATCCGCGCCGGCTCGATGAGCTGGCGCAGAATCACGACTACGTTGCCGAGGTCAATGCCACGCGCGACGCGCTGCGCGACTATCTCGAACAGCCACGCTGGTACCAGGGGATCGAGGGCGAAAAACCCGCCGCGATCGCGTATTTCTCACCGGAATTCGGCATCGCCGCCGCCCTCCCGCAGTATTCCGGTGGGCTGGGCATTCTGGCCGGTGACCACCTCAAGAGCGCCTCCGACCTCGGCCTTCCGCTCGTCGGCGTCGGCCTGTTCTACCGCGCCGGCTACTTCAGCCAGGCCATCTCGCCCGACGGGTGGCAGATGGAAAGCTACCCCCTGCTCGACCCCGACGGGCTGCCGCTGGCCGTACTGCGCCGCGCCGACGGCTCAGCCGTTCAGGTGTCGCTCGCCCTGCCAGACGACCGCACCCTGCATGCCCGGGTCTGGCAGGCAAAGGTGGGTCGCGTGCGCCTACTGCTGCTCGATGCCGACATTCCTGAAAACGCCGACGACCTGCGCCTGGTCACGGACCGCCTGTACGGCGGCGGCGGCGAACACCGATTGCTGCAGGAGCTACTCCTGGGCATCGGCGGCGCCCGCGCCGTGAAACTGTGGAGTTCGCTGCACGGGCTGCCCGAGCCCGAGGTGTTCCACACCAACGAGGGCCACGCCGGGTTCCTCGGCCTCGAGCGCATCTCCAGCCTGATCGGTGAAGGCCTGAACTTTCAGGAAGCTCTGCAGGTGGCCCGCGCCGGAACCGTCTTCACCACGCACACCCCGGTCGCCGCCGGCATCGACCGGTTCGAGCGTTCACTCGTGCGTCGCTACTTCGGCACCGATCTGCTGCCGGGTGTCGACGTGGAAGACCTGCTCGCGCTCGGCGCGGAAAGTTATGCCGGAGGCTCCTCCGAGGTATTCAACATGGCCATCATGGGGTTGCGCCTCGGCCAGCACGCCAATGGTGTTTCCACCCTGCACGGCGAGGTCAGCCGCCGCATGTTCAACGGCCTCTGGCCTGGCTTTGATTCAGCGGATGTGCCGATCACGTCGATCACGAACGGTGTGCACGCCCAAAGCTGGACCGACCCGGCGCTCAAGAGCCTCGCGCAGGACAAGCTCGGCACGAGTGACACGTCGACGGCTAAGTGGGCCTCCCCTGAGGTGTCCGACCAGGACCTGTGGTCGGTGCGCGGGCGGATGCGCCTGCAATTCGTCGAGGATGCCCGCCGCCGGCTGCTGGGCGCCTGGCGCGATCAGAATCCAGGCAGCATCCCGCCGGCCTGGATCGGCCGGGTGTTCGATCCGAACGTATTGACCATCGGGTTCGCCCGTCGTGTTCCCACCTACAAGCGCCTCACTTTGATGCTGCATGATCCGGGACGCCTGCGTGCCCTCCTGCTGCACCCTGAGCATCCGATTCAGATCGTCATCGCCGGCAAGTCCCACCCCGCCGATGAAGAGGGCAAACGGTTGATCCAGAAGATCGTGCAGTTCGCCGCCGATCCCGAACTGCGCACCCGCATCGCTTTTCTGCCCGATTACAACATTGCCATGGCCCAGCTGATGTATCCGGGAACGGACGTCTGGCTCAACAATCCGCTGCGCCCGCTCGAGGCCTGCGGTACCAGCGGCATGAAAGCTGCACTCAACGGCGCGCTCAACCTGTCGATCCTCGACGGCTGGTGGCCGGAATACTACGACGGCAAGAATGGCTGGGCGATTCCATCGGCCGATTCGGCCGGCGACGCCGCCGAACGTGACCGGCTCGAAGCTGAGGCACTCTACGACCTGATCGAACATCAGGTAGCACCGACCTTTTATGAACGCAACGACGATGACGTGCCCGAACGCTGGGTGTCCAACATTCGTCACACCCTCGCTACTTTGTCACCGGAACTGTCCGCTGACCGCATGGTGAGTGAGTATGTGCAGCGCCTGTACCGCCCGGCCGGGCACTACGAAGCGCTGATGTCGGCCAACAACTACCGTGCGGCTCGCGAACTGGCGGCGTGGAAGGGGCGAATCGTCTCGGCCTGGCCGCAGGTCGCGGTGACCCACGTCGAATCCGGCGGCGTCTCGTCGGTTCCGGAAGTGGGCGACGACCTGCACCTGCGCGCGCACGTGCAGCTCGGCGGGCTCTCGGCCGAGGACGTGACCGTCGAGGTGGTCTACGGCAAGAGCCTCGGCACCGACGAGCTACGGGATGTGGCCATTCAGGCGCTCAAGCCGGCTCCGCTGACAGAAGCCCCAGCCGGCGGGGCCACCCTGTTCACGGGAACGGTCGAACTTGACCGGGCCGGCACCTTCGGCTATACCGTTCGCGTCGTTCCCCGGAATGACCTGCTGATCAGCCCGGCCGAAATGGGTCTCGTCGCGGTCGCGAACTAGTCGAGACGGCGCCGTCCGGTTTCGACGGCGCCGTTCAAGTTCGACGGCGGCGACCTGGCAGCTCAGGCGAGCGGCGGACGGCGGGGCGCGATCGCTCCGTGCGCACGCATGAGCTGCATCGAGGCGCCGGACACGAACAGGGCAGTGCCGGGCGCGTGTTCGATGACCGAGTCGCGCAGGTCATCGTGACTGGAATCCCAGAGCAGCGTGTAGGCATCCACTCCCTCATGCGCGGGCAGGGTGACCGTCTCATCCTGTTCTCGGGCGTTCACGACGAGCAGGATGCGGTTGAAGGCTTCGTGTTCGGGGGTGGACGCCGCAATGTACTGCAGGGTGCGCTCGGTCGGCGAATTCCAGGCGTCTTCGGTCAGCGCCTCACCGGCTATGTTGTACCAGTCCAGCTGGCTGGCGCTCGGCGTCGTCTCGCCGAACCGACCAAAGTGCACCGGTCGCAGTGCCGGATTCTCCCGGCGCAGCTGCAACAGGCGGCGGGTGACCCGGTGCAGGTCCTGCTGCCAGTCGTCGAAGTCCCAATTGAGCCAGGTCAGCTCGCTGTCCTGGCAGTAGGCGTTGTTGTTGCCGCGTTGACTGCGCCCGAACTCGTCGCCGGCGGTGAGCATGGGAATGCCGGCCGAGAGCAGCAGGGTGCCGAGCAGGTTGCGCATGGCCTTGCGCCGCGTGGCCAGAATGGCCACGTCGCGGGTCGGACCCTCGACTCCGTGGTTGTACGAACTGTTGTTGTCGGTGCCGTCGCGGTTCGACTCGCCGTTGCCGAGATTGTGCTTGGTGTCGTACGCGGTCAGGTCGGCGAGGGTGAACCCGTCGTGTGCGGTGATGAAGTTGAGCGAAGCGAGCGGGCCGCGCCGCTCGGAGAAGGTGTTCGACGAACCCGCGACGCGGGTCGCGAATCGGCCGATGCCGCTGCTGGCCGAGCCGGTCAATCGCAGGCTCTTCATATCGGAGAGCCAGAAGTCGCGCATGCGGTCGCGGTAGCGGTCGTTCCATTCCGTCCAGCCGGTCGGAAAATTGCCGGTCTGCCAGCCGCCCTGGCCGACATCCCACGGTTCCGCGATGAGCTTCACTCCGGCCAGTTCGGGATCGTCGCGAATCTGGGTGAGTAGCGGATGCTCCGGGTCGTAGACCACGCCGGCGTCCCGGCCGAGTGTCGCGGCGAGATCGAAGCGGAACCCGTCGATCTGCACGTCGTTGGCCCAGTAGCGCAGGGAATCGAGCACGAGTCGCCGGGGCACGTCATGGCTGAAATTGACCGTGTTGCCGCAGCCGGTCACGTCGATGTAGGCGCCGGACTCGTCCTGCCGGTAATAGGCGGCGTTGTCGATGCCGCGCAGGCTCGTGACCGGGCCGTTGCGCCCCTCCTCGGCGGTGTGGTTGTACACCACGTCGAGGATGACCTCGAGCCCCGCCTCGTGCAACAGCTTGACCATGCCCTTGAACTCGCGCAGCACGGCTTCCGGCCCGGCGGACTGGGCCGCCTGGGTAGCGTAGTCGGCGTGCGGCGCAAAGAAGTTGAGGGTGTTGTAACCCCAGTAGTTGATCAGCCCCTGTTTGATCAGGCGTTGTTCCGAGACGAACGCCTGCACCGGCAACAATTCGACCGCGGTCACACCGAGGTCTTTCAGGTAGGCGATGGTCGATTCGTGCGCGAGCCCGGCATAGGTTCCGCGCAGGGCGGGCGGAACCAGCGGGTTGAGCCGGCTGATGCCGCGCACGTGCGCCTCGTACACGACGGTGTGGTCCAGGGCAATGCCCGGTTTCTCGCTGCCGTTCCAGTCGAAATAGTCATCGACGACCGAGGACTGCCAGAGCCCGGCCCCGACCCGAACCAGACCACGTGAATACGGTTCGATCAGGGTCTTCTCCGGATGAAACGAATTCTTCGGGCTCGCCGGACCCGACACACGAATGCCGTAGCGGCGCCCCGGCGACAGCGTGCGCGATTTACCGGACCACACGCCGTGCACATCCTGCGTCATCGGTACGCTCTTGATGATCCAGTTCGGGTCGATCTCGTCGAACAGACACAGGTCCATGGCATCGGCATGTTCGGCCCAGACGCGTAGTTCGCCGCCGGCGCTGGTCAGTCGCACACCGAGGTTGCGCAGGGGATCGGTGGAACTCATGGATTCAAGAGTAATCAGTGCCGGGGAGCGCGACGACCACCGGCCTCCGCTCGGCTGTAAAATAGCGGAATGGTTGTCTACTTGGACCATGCGGCGAACACGCCCATGCTTCCCGCCGCGATCCGTGCCTACGCCGAAGCGATGGGGGTTGTCGGTAACCCCGCATCGGTGCACAGCCAGGGCCAAAATGCGAAACGGATGCTCGAAGAGTCACGCGAAATCGTGGCCACGAGTCTCGCCTGCGATCCGATCGAGGTTGTCTTCACCGGCAGCGGCACCGAGGCGATCAATCTCGGCATCAAGGGCCTGTACTGGGCACGGGCCCCGCGCCGGCGCATCCTGGTGCCCGGCGGTGAACATCATGCCACCCTCGACACGGTCGAGTGGCTGGCGCACCACGAGAAGGCGATCGTCGAGTGGATTCCGCTCGATGACCTGGGCCGCATCGACCTCGGCGCTCTTGCGGCAGCCATTGCGCGTGACCCTGCCGATATTGCGCTGGTCAGCGTGATCATGGCCAACAATGAGGTCGGCACGATCGAACCCGTCGCCGAGGTGGCGGCGCTCGCCGCGGCCAGCGGCATTCCGCTGCACGTCGACGCCGTCGCCGCCTACGGCTACATCCCGGTGGACTTTCGCACGCTCGCCGCCGCCGGGGTATCGGCGCTGAGTGTCTCGGCGCACAAGGTCGGTGGTCCCGTCGGCATTGGGGCGCTCGTGCTCGGCCGGGCGACAACGGTCGAACCGCTCATTCACGGAGGTGGCCAACAGCGCAAGGTGCGCAGCGGCACCCAGGATGTCGCGGCGGCGGTCTCATTCGCGGTGGCGGCATCCGCTGTCACGACGCAGCTGTCACCGGTGCCTCTCGGGGCCGTCCGTGGCGTCGACACCGCGCGCCTGTCGGCGCTGCGCGACCGGGTGATCGCCGGTGTGGCCCGCGTCGCGCCCAGTGCTGTACTCAACGGCGACCCGGCCCACCGGTTACCCGGCAACGCGCACTTCAGCTTTCCCGGCTGCGAGGGCGACTCGCTCTTGTTCCTGCTCGACGCCGCCGGAGTGTCCGTGTCGACTGGCTCGGCCTGCCAGGCCGGCGTGCCCGAACCGTCCCACGTGTTGCGCGCCATGGGACGCAGTGAGATCGAATCGCGGGGTGCGCTGCGCATCACGCTCGGCCACACCTCGACCGACGCCGACGTCGACGCGCTGCTCGCGGCCCTGCCGGCCGCACACGCCCAGGCGCTCGCTGCAGGCATGGCCGATCGGGTGCCCGGGCGCTGACCTTGGCCGTGCCCGGCACTGGCGCGTACACTCGTCGAGTGAAGGTTTTAGCAGCAATGAGTGGCGGTGTTGATTCCGCCGTCGCAGCCGCACGTGCGGTCGAAGCGGGGCACGAGGTGGTCGGTGTGCATCTGGCCCTGAGCCGCATGCCGGGTACCCTGCGCACCGGCAGCCGCGGCTGCTGCACCGTGGAAGATTCCATGGATGCCCAGCGTGCCGCCAACATCATGGGCATTCCCTACTACGTCTGGGACTTCTCCGAACGATTCAAGCTCGACGTCGTCGACGACTTCATCGCCGAGTACGCTGCCGGCCGCACCCCGAACCCGTGCATGCGCTGCAATGAGAAGATCAAGTTCGCCGCACTGCTCGAAAAGGCCATGGCCCTCGGCTTTGACGCGGTCTGCACCGGACACTACGCGAGTATTCTCACCGATACCGACGGCAACAAGCAGCTGCACCGCGCGGCCGCCTGGGCGAAGGATCAGTCCTACGTGCTCGGCGTGCTGACGGCCGACCAGCTCAACCACTCCATGTTTCCGCTCGGCGCCACACCGACCAAGGCCGAGGTGCGGGCCGAAGCGGCCGAACGCGGGTTCTCGGTGGCGAACAAGCCCGACTCCTACGACATCTGTTTCATCCCCGACGGTGATACCAAGGGCTGGCTCGGCGAACGCGTCGCTCCGGTCACCGGCGACATTCTCGACCAGGAGGGCAACACGCTCGGCCAGCACGACGGCGCCGTCGCGTTCACGGTCGGCCAGCGCAAGGGACTGTCGATCGGTACCCCGGCCGCGGACGGCAAGCCGCGGTTCGTGCTCGAGGTGCGTCCGGTCACGAACACGGTCATCGTCGGCCCGAAAGAGGCGCTCGCCATCAAGGAGATCGGCGGGAACAAATACACCTGGGCCGGGCTCGCCCCCGAACACCCTGAGGTGGAGTTCGCCTGCCACGTGCAGATTCGCGCCCACGCCGATCCGGTTCCCGCCGTCGCCCAGGTTGTCTCCACCACGGCGGTTACGGGGGTCGACGGCACCGTCGAACTGCGCATCATCCCCGATGAAGCGCTCGCCGGCGTCGCCCCCGGGCAGACCGCCGTCGTCTATATCGGCACCCGCGTGCTCGGCCAGTGCACCATCGACCGCACCGTCAGCGCGCTTGCCGCAACCGCACCATCCTTCGTCCCCTCCGCGCCGGCCAGCCCCGCCACGGTCAATGCCTGAGCCCCTCGCCGACACCACCCCCGACGCGCTGAGCGTCGCGGCCGCCGAGGCGGCCGACATCACCACACGCGTGCTGGCCGCCCGGGACGCCTACTACGAGCAGAACACGGTCGTCGTCTCCGACGCCGAGTATGACCAGCTCGTGCAGCGCCTCGCCGAACTCGAACGACTGCACCCCGAGCTGGCGAGCCAGGACAGCCCCACGCAAACGGTCGGCGGCCGCGCCGAAACAACCCTGTTCGACCCGGTGACGCACGCCGAACGGATGCTCAGCCTGGACAACGTCTTCTCCCTTGACGAATTCGAAGCCTGGGCGAGAAAAGCCGCGGAGAACTCGGGTCGCGCCGTGCACCTCCTGTGCGAGCTCAAGATCGACGGCCTCGCCATCAACCTGCGCTACGCCGACGGGGTGCTGGTCTCTGCGGCTACCCGCGGTGACGGTGTGGTCGGCGAAGACGTCACCGAAAATATCGATCTGGTCCCCGGCATCCCGTCCCACCTCTCCGGCACCGGGCATCCGTCTCTGATGGAGGTGCGCGGTGAGGTGTTCTTTCCCGTCGCCGCCTTTGACGAGCTGAACGCAGCGCAGGCCGCCGCCGGGGAACGAGCGTTCGCGAACGCCCGCAACGCGGCAGCCGGGTCGCTGCGCCAGAAAGCTGCTGGCAAGAACGCCGTCCAGCTGCGCCTGATGAAGGCGCGCCTCGGTCGGCTGCGCATGCTCGTTCACGGCATCGGCGCCTGGGAGAACCCGCCCGTGCAGACCCAGTCTGAGGTCTACGGCCTGCTCGAGCGCTGGGGGCTGCCAACCAGCAGCTACTTTCGCGTGGTCACCTCGGCTGCGGAGGCCGCGGAGTTCATCGAGTACTACGGAGCGCACCGCGGTAGCGTCGTGCACGAACTCGACGGTATCGTCATCAAGATCGACGAGCTCGCCCTGCACACCGAGCTCGGCGCCACCAACCGGGCGCCGCGCTGGGCCATCGCCTACAAGTACCCGCCCGAACAGGTGAACACGAAACTGCTCGACATCGTCGTGAGTGTCGGCCGCACCGGCCGAGCCACCCCCTTCGCGGTGATGGACAAGGTGCTCGTGGCCGGCAGCGAGGTGCGTCAGGCGACCCTGCACAATCAGGACGTCGTCAGGGCGAAAGGTGTGCTGATCGGCGACACCATCGTGCTTCGTAAAGCCGGCGATGTCATTCCCGAGGTGCTCGGCCCGGTCGTCGAGCTGCGCGACGGCACTGAACGTGAATTCGTCATGCCGCTGAACTGCCCGGAGTGTGGCACACCGCTCGCCCCGGCCAAGGAGGGCGACATCGACCTGCGCTGCCCGAACGCGCGCAGCTGCCCCGCCCAGGTGCGCGGGAGGGTGGAGCACATCGGCAGCCGTGGCGGCCTCGACATCGAGGTGCTCGGCGAGGTCGCGGCCTCCGCGCTCACCCAGCCGACCGAGCCGGCCGACCCGCCGCTACCGACCGAGGCTGGCCTGTTCGACCTCGAACTTGCCGACCTGCTGCCGATCCAGGTGCTCGTGCGCGACGCTGAAACCGGGCTGCCGAAAGAAGACGACGACGGCACCGCCCGGCAGCGGATGCCGTTCCAGCGCAATCCCACCGCCGCCGAGAAGAAGCAGGGGCTCACGGGTCCGCAGCCGTCCTCCAGCGCGCTCAAGCTCCTGGTCGAGATTGAGAAGGCCAAGACGAAGCCGCTGTGGCGCATTCTGGTGAGCCTGAACATCCGCCACGTCGGCCCGGTTGCCGCCCGTGCACTGGCCAACCACTTCGGCTCGCTCGATGCCATTCGTGCCGCGACCCGCGAAGAACTCGCCGGGGTCGCCGGGGTCGGCGGCATCATCGCTGACGCGGTGCTCGCCTGGTTCCAGGTGGACTGGCACGTCGCTATCGTGACCCAGTGGGCCGCGGCCGGCGTGCAGTTCACCACGCCAGACCATCCAGGGCCGGGCGCGGCCGAGGCCGCTGGGGGAGTGCTCGTGGGCCTGACCGTCGTGGCTACCGGATCACTCGAGGGCTTCACCCGCGAGGGCGCGCAGGAGGCGATCATCGCCGCCGGCGGTAAGAGCGCGTCGAGCGTGTCCAAGAACACTGACTTCGTGGCCGCCGGGCCGGGCGCCGGATCGAAGCTCGGCAAGGCCGAAACCCTCGGCATCCGAATCCTCGACGCCGATGAGTTTCGTACCCTGCTCGCGGAGGGGCCGGCCGGGTTGGCGCCCGCGCCCTCACCTGCATCCACGTAGGCTGCCGCACAGGTCTCCTGGGTTTTGCGTGAATTTTCACCGGCCGCGCACCGAGCGTCCGACGTTGTTCGTAGTGGGCGGCTACAGCCAGCCCTCTTGAAATGCGGCTGCTGTCGGTGTAAACCGAAGTCAGGCCGATGCGTTGTCGCCTCTTTCGAAGGAGTGCCATGCCCTGCACATGCGATTACTATTTCTTCGCCGAACTCGTTCGTCGACCATGAGCCTGCTCCGTGGGTTCCTGGGCGGCGCGGCGGCTGGCGCGGCAGGTACCACCGCGCTCAACGCCGTGAGCTACCTCGGGATGGCGCTCAAAGGCAGACCGGCCAGCACCACTCCGCAGGCCACCGTCGAGAAACTTGTCGACGTCGCCCAGCTCACAATCCCCGGATCTGACGAGGTGAGAAAGAATCGGATCGCGGGCATCGGGCCGTTGACCGGTGTGATCGTGGGCGTGGGTGTTGGTGCACTGCTCGGACTCTTCCGCTCTGCCGGTTGGCGACCCGCGCCGGTGGTGAGCGGGCTGGCGGCCACGGTCGGCGCGCTGATTGGCGGCAACGTGCCGATGACGGTTCTCGGGGTGACTGACCCCCGCACCTGGACCGCCAAAGACTGGGCCAGCGACATCGCCCCGCACCTGGCATACGGGGTTGTTGTCGCCGCTACCCTGTGGGGCTTCGGGCGGCACGCGGCGTCCCGCTGAACGGGTCGTCCCGCTGATCCGGGGGCGGCACCCGCGAATGCCGCCCCGCCGAACTCGGCGACCATGTCGGTGCCTGTGATGGTTGCGCTTTCGGTTGGATCATTGGACGAACTCGTGTTCACTCCCTCCACTATCGAGTCCGAGCGGTGAACGCGCCGCGGCGCGTTCGTTCGACAGTGGCCTATTCGGGCTTGAGGATGACTTTGGTCCACCCGTTGTTGCGGTCGCCGAAGTTCTTGTAAGCATCCACGGCTTCGCTGAGCGGGATCTCGTGCGAAACGATCCATGAGGGCTTGGCCTTGCCCACGGCAATCAGGTCGCGCAATTGCCGATTGTATTTCTTCACCGGGCATTGGCCGCTGCCCATGCTCTGCCCTTTGAGCCACATC